>JACQWB010000214.1 GCA_016209385.1 Candidatus Rokuibacteriota bacterium | reverse complement strand
GGGTTCGGCACGGCCTTCTCGAAGAGGAAGTCCGTGCAGCCGTCGGTGAAGAGCGTCAGCACCTTGAGCTCTTCCGCGACCGGGCCGAGGGCCGGGGTGTTGCCGCTGGAGATGACGCCGGTGAAGCAGTCGATCTTCTCCGACAGCTTCATCCGCCGCAGCTCCTTGACGTTGGCGTCGGTGCCGGCCGCCTCGTCGGCCTTGATCGTCTCGATCTTCCGCTTCCCCAGCAGCCCCCCCTTGGCGTTGATCTCCTCGGCGGCCAGGAGATGCCCCTTTAAGGCCTGGTCCCCGAGCACCGCGGCCGGCCCGGTCAAGAAGGTCATATGACCCGTCTTGTAGGGGGTGTCGGGGATCTTCCCCTTGGGCGCCTGCGCCTCGGCCTGGGCCGGGCCCGCAACATATCCGGCCGCCCCCAGGGCGGCGCCGCCCACGGTCACGCCCAGCCGGTTCATAAACTCGCGACGATTGACTTGCTCACCCATATGTACCCCTCCTTGCTGAAACCGGTGAAGGAGAAAGATGCGGTGTTCCTACCTAAACGAGTCGTCCCCACCCTGTCAAGGACAAATTTCTCAGGGGCGCCACGCGCTCAGCGGGGCGGCAGCGGCCCGCTCTCCGCCGCGCGGCCCACAACCCAGCCGAGCCAGGCCACCGCCCCGGCCAGCGCGGCCAGGACCACGATCACGGCCACACGCGCCAGCCCGGCGAAGAACGCGAGCATGCTGCTCGACACCCCCGTGAAGGCCAACCCCACCACCGGGAGGACAGGCACGCCGCAGCCCACGACGCTGCACGGGCCGGTGGAGAAGCCGAGGACGCTGATCAGCGCCCCCACGACGCCGCCACGGCGGCCGGCCACCGTCACCCACCGGCGCCGCCGGACCTGGTCTCGACGGTGGACCCACAGGGCGAAGTAGGCACCGAACAGCAGCGCCGTCAGGACGAAGCGGCCGAGCGAGGGGACATCGACGACAAACCCCCACTCCAGGCCTTCCACGGGGTTGTCCGCACTGACCCAGGCCAGCGCCATCTGGGACAGGAACGCGAGCTTCCGCCCCACGGGGTCTGGGTCCGAGGTGAGGTACTCGGGGAGCCTGGAGAGCCACGGGTTGAGGGTGAAGTGGTCCGCGGGCTTCCGGGCGAGAGAGAGCACCGCCACGGGCAGGAGGAGGTGCAGCACGAAGACCGCGGCGGCAACAGCCGCGAAGGCGCCGGAACGTGCTCTGACGGCGGTCGCGATGCCTCGGAGGCATCTCGCCGCCACCTTCAGGGCGCCACGCATTGAGATCATCTCCACGGCCTAGGACAATCGGAGGGGGCCTCGACGGCCCCCTCCGAGGCCTCCCCCAGAATTCGGTTGCGCGGGCCAAGCCCGCGCTCGAAGGGCATTACTCCGACACGCTAGCCTAGGAGCCGCGCGCCGTGTAGTCTACCATTCGCACCTCAGCGTCAAGGGCGTTGCCCCAGACGACCACGCTCACGAGGACCCGGTAGGAGCCCGGCTCGAGCGCATCGAGATTGACACGAAACCGGCCGTCGTCGGAAGCCTGGATCGTTCCCGCCCGCACCGCCTCGCCCGACGACCGCACGACCAGGTAGCGGCACACGGTCGCGGCCCGCCGCTCCGCATCCCGAGGTCCGCCACCCAGCGGCTCGACGACGATCTCGTGCGTCCGTTGGAACTTCACGACCCGCTCCGTCGTGGCGGAGACCTCCAGGCCCTCGCCCCGCCGCTCGATCCTGACGGCGTACGCGCGGAGCGGGATGGCGTAGCGGTCGAAGGTCCCGACGCCGAGCGGATAGCCGTAGTCGCGCACCACCTGCAGCACGACCTTGGACGGGTCCCACCTGGCGAGGCGGTAGGGGCCGCTCGTCACGAGGAAGTGCCCGTGTTCGGCGTGGAATCGCGCGAGCGCCGCCCAGCGCTCCCGTGCTTCCGCCGGGGAGACGAGAGCCCGCAGCGGCTCGGGGATGTGGGCAGCGGCCTCCAGGCGCGTGACCAGCGATGCCAGGCGCGCGCTGAGCCTCGCGTCGCGGACCAGGTCGAGCTGGGGAACGCCGCGGCGGCGCGCCTCCTCCGCGGAGAAGGCAGCCCAGCCCCGCCTCACCGCCTCCTCCATCAACGCGACCACATGCCACGGGACGGCGGACCCCGGTGGGGCCACCGCCGCTGCCTGGAGGTCCTCGCCGCCCGCGTGGCGGAGGTAGACCTCGACGATGGGATGGCGGTAGGTCAGCTCGAGGTCGGCGACCTTCAACACTTCGGTGGACACCCGCAGGATCCGGAAGCCGGTGAGCCACTCCCGCACGAGCGCCGTGCTGCGCGCGACCTCCGGGTCGTGGTCAGCGTCGTCGGGACCCGCCCGCGCGCCCCACGCGAAGGCAAACGCGTACGGGAAGACGACGTCGGCGACCGCCAGGCGCGTGCCGTCGTGGAACGGCGCGCCCAGGACCTTGTAGACGAGCCGCGCCCTGGCACGAGTGGCCTCGCCGACGGGCAGAAGCCGCCCGGTGCCGACGGCGGGCAGGAGCGCGTCGCGGGCCACGGGAAGCTCGCCCGAGGGCGAGCGCTCGGCCCCGACGACCTGCGCCCGGTTCTCGAGCCAGCCGCCGCCGGGCGCGAGGAAGAGGGCCGGGTCGCCCAGGGCGGACCAGAGGAGCCGCCCGGCCGCGCCCTCGAAGCCGGTGACTGGATTCCACGCGCCCGGGGACAGGGCATCGACGCCGACCCTGAGCCAGCCGTTCCAGGGGAAGTCCTTGAGCTTGACGGTGCGGACGAAGAGGGGGCCGGCGAGCCCTTCCTGGCCGTCCCACCCGACGTTCTCGACACCGTCGGAGTATTGCGCGTTGAAGGCCTCGCGCTTGATGGTATAGCCCACCACGACGCGCTCGCAGCCGCGGCGGAGCAGGGAGACGAGCCTTCGCGCCAGCGTCGCGTGCTCGGCCCGGTCGCGCCAGGCGCCCCGGACAAGGCGCGCGTAGAGCTCCTCCGCGGTCCGTCGTGCTCCTGCGTCACTGAGGTGACCCGCGTGAAGGAGATAGGCGTGGTACCACCCCTCTTTCAGCCATGGCGGCCCCAGCCACCCGTTGAGCTGGACGCGGTGGGGCCCGAGGAGCTCCTCGATCTCGATCTCGTCGATCGTGGCATCCGCAGCTCGTTCCGCCGCGGCCGCCTCCCCCAGCAGCTCCGTGACCACGGCGCCCCTGGCCCGCAGGGTGAGCAGTGGGGCCGGCTCGCGCCCGCCGCGCGCCAGCTCGTCCGCCGCCGCCCGGGCGAGGTCGAAGTGCTCGAGGTAGTCCGCGTGGTATGGAGTGACCGGATAGGGGTGCGACGCGTAGCGCCCGCCGGCGGAGCGGAACTGGCTGGCGATGCGCCGGGCGGCGACGCAGCGGCGCTCGCGATCGCGCGGCGGCGCCGGCGGGAAGGTCACGACCACATAAGCGCCCAACGACCCGACGTGGGCGACATCGGTCGGGACCGCACGCCCGGCGAAGGGATCCGCGCCGGCGTAGGCGTGGAGTGCTCCCCGGACCAGGAGGTCCGCGGCCGCGGCTCGGGCAGCGGCCTGAATCGCGATCTCGTGGGGGTAGTAGGAAGGGTAGAAAGGCATCTCATGCCCGGCCTCGGCACCTTGCCCGGCCGCCAGGCACAGGGCGAGGAGCAGCGCCCATCGCCAGCCTCTGCCGGCGGGCCCGACGAGCCATCGACACGTGCACGTCTTCACAAATGGCGTACCGTAAAGCCTTCTAGGGTTGTTTATCAGAAACTCGCTGACATTGAAAGCTCGCATCCGGGTCGGGGGTCACCTGGTTTGGAGAGCCGTGGTCTGGTACTGGCGGATGCCGATTGCCCTAGCGTTCGACCCCGTGGTCCACCACCGTCACGTCGGGGTTGACCGTATTCCCGTTCGGAAGCACGGCAGTCATGACCGTGTACTGTCCAGGCTTCAACCCGTTGAGGTCGACCGGAAAGGCCCCGTCGTCGGCCATCGCCGCCACACCGGCCGTCACCACGCTCCCGCGCCGATCCAGCACGACGTAGCTGCACACGGCGCGCACCTCGAATCCGCCGGCGGTGGAGGCCTTCGTGAGCGGCTCCCGCACGGTGGTGTACGCGCGCTGCACGCGCTCGGCTTTCTCGATATCCGCCCAGATCTTGAGCCCGTCGGCGCGGTGGACGACCTTCGTGACCGCGGCCGTCGGCGGCACCGCGTGCCGGTCGAACGACCCGACGCCGAGCGGGTAGCTGAAGTCCCTGAACACCTGGAAGACCGCCGAGTCGGCGGACCACTTCTCCAGCCGGTACGGGCCATTGGTGACGAGGAAGTGGCCGTGCGTTTCGTGGAACTGCCTGAGCGCGGCCCAGCGCTGCCGGGCTTCGTCGACGGTCGTGAACTCCTTCAACGTCTCGGGAAGATGACCGCGGCGTTCGAACTCCTCGGCCAGCGACGAAAGCCGCGTGCGGACCGACTGATCCCTCACGAGGTCCAGCCAGCCGACTCCCCGCCGGACAACTTCTGCCGGGGAGAAGGCCGCGATGCCCCGCGTGACGGCTTCCTCCATCAGGACGAGGAGGTGCCACGGGAGGCTGCTCCAGGGCGGCGCCACCGGGAGGACGTGCTCCAGGTCCGGTCCCGGAGCGCGGAGGTAGACCTCGACGACCGGGACCCGCCGCACGAGCTGTACCTCGGCGACGGTTTTCTCCTCCTCCTCGACCCGCAGCACGCGGAGCGCCACGAGCTGCTCGCGCAGGAGGGCGGTGGACTCTTCGACGAGCGGGTCGTACGTCGGCGCCCCCTGGGACTGGCGGACACCCCACCGGTAGGCGAAGACGAACGGGTAGAGCACGTCGGCGACCGTCATACCCGTGCCGTCGTGGAACGCGGACATGCGCACGCGGTACGTGAGCTTCGAGCCAGCCGTCCTGGCGGCGCCGGCCGGCCGGAGCGCTCCGGACCCGGGCTCCGGGACCAGTGCGTCCGGCGGGACCTCGATCCCCCCGGCGGGTGGAGCCAGGTCGGTCGCCACGGGGATCACCCGGCTCGGAAGCCACGTCGCGGTCGACGGTGCCGGGAGGAACGCGGGATCCCCCACGGTGTACCAGATCAGTCTCCCGACCGGATCGGTGAAGCCGCTCACGGGGTTCCAGGCCGAAGAGGGCCTGGTGTCGATGCCGAGCCTCAACCACCCGTTCCACGGAAAGTCCTTCAGCTTGACGGTGCGGACGAAGACCGGCGAGACGAGGCCGGCCTGGGAATCGGTCGCGATGTTCTCCACGCCCTCCGAGAAATCGTCGTTGAGGTACGCGCGCCTGAGCGTGTACCCGGCGACGACCCGCTCGCACCCCTCCGAGAGGAGGGCAACGAGGCGACGCTCCACCTCCAGCTTCTCCACCATGCCGTCGTAGCTCCCGCTCGTCAGGCGGCGGTAGAGCGAGTCCACGGAATGCCGCCGGGCCGAGTCGGCGATGCGGTCGGCGAGCAGCAGGTACGCGTGAAACCATCCGTACTTGATCCACGGCGGGCCGAGCCATCCGTTCAGGCTGAACGCGCGCGAGGCTACCAGGGCCGCGACATCCACCTCCTCAACGGTCGCGTCCCACTCCTGCCCGCGCGGGCGCGAGTGCGACCGCGAAAGCGTCTCCGCCAGCTGCCCGACGGCTCGCACCCTGAAGGGGCCTCCGCCCGGACCCTCTCCCGTCGCCAGGACTTCTGCTTTCGCCGATTTCGCCCGATCGAAATGGTGGAGGTAATCCGCGTGATAGGGCGTGACCGGGTAGGGGTGAAAGGTGAACGCGCCCTTCTCCGCCGACAGCGCGCTCAGGATCCTCCGGGCCGTCGCGCAGCGTACCTCACGCGTCTTCGACGGCTCCGCCGCTGGATTCGCGGTCACGACGAGGTAGGACCCGAGAAATTCGGTCATGGTCACGTGGGCCGGCACCAATCCCTGACCGAACGGGTTCGGACCGACGTAGGCATGGAGCGACCTCTTCCGGAGGAGCGCCGCGGCGGAAGCCGGATCGAGCACCTGGATGGTGATCTCCTGGGGATAGAAGGAGGGGTAGAAGGGCGACTCGTGCCCCGCGCCCGCAGGCGTGTGCGGCGACGCCCAGGCGAGGAGGAGTGCGGCAAGAACGACCAGGAGGCGCGTCACGCGAGGTGCAGGGCCTCCACCGGTCCCGAAAACGACCTGCCCCCGCGGGCCGGTCGCGCCGCGCCCGGGAGCCAGGTCATCGAGGCCGGTCTCAGGAGCCTAGGACACCTTCGGCCAGGTCGACCCACGTGTAGTGGGAAAATCGTTGAGGGTCGAGCGGTTCGCCGTCATGTAAGCATGCCGGTCCCATGCTGTCAAGACGAAATTTCCCGCTCGCCGCCCGAGGGCGCGCGGCATTCCGACGGTCCGATGAGCGATGAACGGCCGCCGCGTCCGCGCGCGTCAACGCGGAGGCGACGGGGAGCCCGCTCCGAAGGGCAAGGCGGCCCACGTCGCCCAGAGCAGGAGTGCTCGCACGGCCCAGGCCCAGGGCTGGAGGACCCAGAAGCCGAGGCCCGCCACGCGAAGCTCGTCCGCGACATAGGAGATCGTAGTCCGCGGCGGGAGCACCCCCGCTTCGCCGGCGAGCACCTCCTCGCCCAGCTGGTTCACGCAGGTGGTCTTCACGCGGACCCGGTTCCGTTCGCGCAGGATGTCCACCACTTCCACCCGCGCGGTGATCGTATCCCCGACCCTGACCGGCCTGAGGAATCTCAGCTCCTGCGTCTCGTAGAGGGTCCCAGGCCCCGGAAGCCGCGTTCCCAGGACACCCGAGATCAACCCCGCCGTCCAGATGCCGGGCGCGATCGGCTCGCCGAAGCGCGTGGTCGCGGCGAAGGCGGGGTTCGAGTGGATGGGATTCCGGTCGCCCACCGAATCCACGAACCCCGCGATGTCGCTCGCCGTCACGACGCGCGAGACTTCGGCAGCATCGCCCACCGCAAGCTCGTCGATGGTTCGTCCGATCATCGGGCCTCCTTACCCGCGGCGCGGCGCGCCGCGGCCTCCTCATGATCAGCGAGAGCCTTGAAGAGGTCGTCCGTTCGCGACAGCAGTGCCCCCAGCCGGTCCTCCAGCCGCTCGACGCGGTCCTCGAGGTCCACGAGCTGGCGCGCGATCCCGACCACCTGCGTGCGGGAGGGAATCCCGAGCGCCGAGAGGGTCGCCTCGGTCGCGTGCTCCGCTGCCTTTCTCGCCGGCGCCTGGAGCGCGAGCCACTGCTCCAAGTGCTTGCCCAGGGCCTGGGCAAACGCCTCGGTCCCCATCGCCTGTTCCAGAACCTTGCCCCAGGCGGCGATCCACTGGTCGAGAAACTGCTTCCACTGGGTCAGGAGGTCCGGGGTCGCCGGCCCTTGCGTGAGGAGCCTGGACCACGCCGCGATCCCCTGGTCCATGAACGGGCGCCAGAAGAGCGTGGGATCGACGGCCTGCCCCTGTCCCAGCAGCCGCGCCCACGCCTGCGTCCCTTCCTCGATCTGCTTCTTCCAGAGGTCGAACAGGGCTTGGGTGCTCGAATCTTCCGCCATGGCCTCACCTCATATGGTACCGCGTTCGGGGTGGGACGCGCTCACGGGGCTGTTCGAGCCGAGCGACGTCGGCCATGCCGCAGGCAGGCCCGTCGTGAGGCGAGGCCCAATTGGGACGCGCCGACGCCATAGCCCGGTCAGGAGCGAGGCGCGAGCCAGCCGGACACTTTCGGCCAGCAGTAGGTCGACGCGCCGCGACCCGCGATCAGCGAGATGTGACCCCCGGGTAGCTCCACGTACTCCTTGTCCCGGCTCCCCACCGCGTCGATCAACGCGCGCACGCAGCCCGGCGGCGCGATATAGTCCTCCTTCGCTCCCACGACGAGCAGTGGAGCGCGGATCGTCTCGAGCCTGACCGCCCGGCCACCAAGCCTCAGCTCCCCCCGGACCAGGCGGTTCTCCTGATAGAACTCCTTGACCCACTGGCGGAAGAACTCGCCCGGGAACCCCACGTACTCGTTCGCCCACTTGTTGAGGGCCCGAAACCCCTTTACGTAGTCGTCGTTCCAGAGGTTCCACCAGAGGTTGAGCCCGGCGGAGAGGTCCATGGTGGGCTTCAGGAGCTTGAAGCCGGTCTTGATCATCTCCGGCGGGATCTGCCCGAGGGTGTCCACGAAGCCGTCCACGTCGAAGTACTTCCGGTCGAGCCAGCGGCCGAAGAGGCCCGACTTCGAGAAGTCGATGGGGCCTGCCATGTTGATGAAGTTCTTGACCGGCACCTCGGGATGGAGCGCCAGAAACGAGGCCGAAAGCGGAGCGCCCATGCAGTAGCCAAGCACGGAGAGTTCCTGCGCGCTTGAGGATTCCAGCACCCTCCGGGCCATCCGCGGCAGGATGCGCGTGACGCAGTCGTCCACAGTCAGGTAGTTGTCTTCGGGGCCGAACACCCCCCAGTCCAGCAGGTAGAAGTCGAACGCCGCGCGGGTCATGTGCTCGACGAAGCTCCCACCGGACAGCAGGTCGAAGATGTACGGACGGCTAATCCCCAGGTTGGGAACAAACAGGAGCGGTGTGCGGTGCCTTCGGGAGGACTCGTAGCGGTAGAGTCGCGCCTTGCCCTTCCGGTAGATCTCCTCGCGAGGCGTCAGGCCGACCGCCGACTCCGTGGGAGTCAACACCATCTCGGCAAAGTTCTTCATCCGGAGGAAGCTCCGCGTCAGCTCCTCTTGCCACCGGTTCACCGCTTCGGACTGCGCCCCGGAAGCTCCGCCGGCTGTCGTCCCGCGCTCGGGCATTAGAGCACCCCCTGATCTCTGAGCTCGGCCAGCCGCCCCGGGCCGAGGCCGAAGTACTTCTGGTAGACGTGACCGTTGTGGTACCCGACCGGCCGGCATGACCACTTGACCCGGGGCGGGGTCCGCGTCATCCGCCAGGCCGGCATCTGGATGAGAAGCTCGCCGTAGATCGGGTCCTGAACTCTTGCGAAGCACCCGCGCTCCCACCAGTGGGCTTCTCGGAGAGTCGCCAAGGGCGAATTCATGGGCCCGGAGACCACGATCCCGGGCCCCGGGTCGGCCAGGACCTTCTGGAGAATCTCCTCCGCTGTGAAGTTGGTCGACCAGCGCTCGATCTCCTGACGGAGCGCTACCTCGTTCTCCAACTTCGTCCTTTGGAGCGTGGTGGAGAAGCGCGGATCACGCGCCAGTTCGGGACGACCCATGATGCGGCAGATGGCCTGGAAGTTGGGATCGGTGTAACCCGCGATGAAGGCGTAGCCGTCCTTCACGCGAACGAAGGTGTACGGAAACACCGCTAGCTCGTAGAGGCCGGTGCGCTCCCGTACCTGTCCGGTCGCGTGGTAGAGGAGCACCGTGTATTCGAGATACCGCATGAGCGCCTCGGCGCCGGAGACGTCGATCAGCTGGCCTCGCCCGGAGGCGCACCGCCAGTGGAGGGCCGCGAGGGTGGCGACGCAAGCCCAGGCCGCCTGGGCGTAGGCGCTGATCCAGCTCCCGACGCGCATGGGGGTCTCTTCCGGGTCTCCCGTGACGTAGAGCAAGCCCGACCGCGCCTGGTCGATCAGATCGTACTCGGCGGGCTGGCCCTCGGCTTCAGGCCCGAACTGGCCGTAGCTCGAGCAGGCGATGTAGACGAGGCGGGGGTTCAGCTCGGAGAGCTGACGGTACCCAACGCCAAGGCTGTCGAGATAGCCCGGCGCGAACCCCTCGATGAGCACGTCGGCGCGACCCGCGAGCCCCCCGAGGAGCGCGCGTCCGCCTTCGGTTTCCAGGTTCAGGGTCACAAAGTAGCGGTTCCGCGCCTCGGTGACGAAGGCCAAGCCCTCGCCGTCGACCGGGGTATCGGACGGCCCCCACCGGCGCGCGGGCTCACCTCCCGGCGGCTCGACCTTGACGACCTCTGCGCCCAGTTCGGCGAGATAGGTCCCGGTCAGGAGCGCCCCGTAGTGCCCGTGGGAGAGATCGAGGACGAGCAGGTCATCGAGAGCCTCGGGTTTCTCCGAGACCCGCGCGGGATCTTCCTCCGCCCTGATCCAGTCGTACCAGCTCTCCTCGGAGGCGGGCACACCCGCGCCCTGAGCGTGGGTGGGCGCTCGGTTCATCGCGTCGCTGGTCACTGGAGGAGCCCCTCGCCCTTCCACGCGTCAGGCGGCTTGGCGCCCAGCCGGTCCGCCCACTTGCCGATGACCTTTTTCGCCTCCAGTTCCCGAACCTCGCCGTCGGTGAGCCCCAGGAGCTTCTTCAGGACGAACTCGTTGTGGAACCCGACCGGCTTCCCCGCCCACTTGATCCGCGCAGGCGTCGCCGAGAGCTTGGGCGCCGGTCCATACTCCACCATGGTGCCGTACACCGGGTCTTCGTGCTCCCAGACCGAGCGGCGGGCGCGGAAGTGAGCGCTCTCGTAATGGTCCCTGGCCGTCATCACGGGGGCCGCGGGGACTCCGTGCTGGCGGGCTTCAGCCTCGATCTGGACGCGCGTCCTCCCCTCACACCACGCGGCGATCAGCCGGTCCAGAGCTTCCACGGCAGTCTTCTCCCGACGGGAGGCGGGGGACTCGAAGCGCGGGTCACGCGCCAGCTCCGGTTGCCCCAGGAGGCCGCAGAGACCCCGGAACTCGGCGTCGGTCCCCGCGACGACCGCGACGTAGCCGTCGGTGCACCGGTACACCCCCGAGGGCGAAAAGAGCGGATCCCGGTTGCCGGTCTTGAGACGGTCCTTCCCCGTCAGGCCGGCGTAGAGCCAGGTCCAGTCCATGGCGCGCAGGAGCCCCTCGCACTGGGCCATCTCGACGAACTGCCCTTCGCCGGTCCGGTCACGCCAGCGGAGCGCGGCCAGGGCTCCCAGGGCCGCCATGCAGGCCCCGAACCAATCGCCGATATAGTTCCCGATCTTGGTGGGCAGCTCGCCTTCCTCGCCGGTGATGGCGGTGAGCCCTGAAACCGCCTGGGCAAGACCGTCGTAGGAGGCGCGGCCCCGGGCAAAGGGCCCCCACTGGCCGAACCCCGTGTTCGCCACGTAGATGAGGCGCGGGTTCACCTCCCTGAGTTGCCGATAGCCGATCCCGAACTTTTCCTCCAGTGTCCCCGCCTTGAAGTTTTCAACGAGGATATCGGAGCGGGCGGCGAGCTTTCGGATCAGTTCCTGGCCCTCGGGTTTGTGCATGTCAATGCCGACGTGGTACTTGGAGTGGTTCATGCCGAAGAAGGCTACCGAGATGTTCTTCCAGAAGAAGGTAGCGCCCCCCAGAATGCGGGTCACATCCCCCTGCCCCGGCATCTCCACCTTGATCACCTCGGCACCCAGCTCGCCCAGAAAGTCGGCCGTGGCGGGCCCGAAGATGATGACGCTCAGATCGAGCACCCGGATGCCCCGCAGGGCCTCGGGCTTCTCGTGGATCCAGGCCGGGTCGAAGAGCCGGGCCGCCCACTGGAAGTAACTGTCATGGACCTTCATACCGTCAGGCGCGGACATTGTAGCCAAAGGCCGTCCCCGCGACCAGCAAATTCACGGTGAGCGTCGCGCACCCCGCGGGACGGCCCACGCGCGGTTCGGCGACGGACCCGACGCGGCCGCGCCGCACGCTCACCCGCCGCGACGCGGTCGGCGACGGAAGCGACGGCCGCGGGGCCTCCCAACCTCGCTGACAGCGCTCCTGAGCGTGCGGAGGAAGGCGAGCGCCTCGGGGCCGAGCGGTCGGTGGCGCGAGTGGATTACGTCCAGGCTGCGGCTCAGGGGTTCCGCGTCCGCGATCTCGATCGCGACCAGCATCCCCCGCCGGAGCTCGCGGGCAACGGCGATGTGCGGGAGGAAGGCGAGGCCGAGCCCTCGGGCGACCATCCGTTTCGCGGCCTCGATGGTCTCTAGCTCGAGTACCACGTTCGGGACCAGCCCGGCCCGCCGGAACAGGCCGTGGGTGAGCGTCCAGTCGCTCGAGCCGCGGTCGAAAAAGACCAGCGGCCGATCCGCGACCTCGGCCAACCGTGCCCGCCGCGCACGCCCTCGATGGTGGGCCCGGTGGCCGACGAGGATGAGCGGATCGTCCCGCAGGCTCAGCGTCTCCACCGACGGATGGTGGAGCGAGCGCGCCAGGCCGATCTCGACCTCCTCCCGCAGCACCATCTCCAGCACCTCCTTCGAGTGTCCAGAGCGGACCGTGATCATCACGCTCGGGTGGGCCGTGTGGAACCGCTTGAGCACATCCGGGAGGAGGTACGTGCAGATGGACAGGGCGGCCCCGATCTGGAGCGCGCTCCCGCTCGAGGGCCGCAGCTCGTGGACCGCCTGACGCGCCAGCGCGACCGCCCGCACGAGCTGCTCGGCGTGGGGGCGGAGGGCCCGGCCGGCCGCGGAGAGGACCGGCCCGCCCGGGCGGCGCTCGAAGAGCGCCACGCCGAGCGACTGCTCGAGCGCCTTGATCCGCGCGCTCACAGCCGGCTGCGTCACCCGCAGGGCTTCTGCGGCCCGCCGGAAGCCGCCGAACGTTCCTACCGCGAGGAAGGTCTCGACCTGGTCGATCTCCATCGGCCCGTCCGTGGGCGCCGCCCGTGGACCGAGCCGGATTATACCGCCGGCGCTGGGAGGGGTGATCATTTTTTTTTATTGTCCCTATAACGACAATCAGTTTGACTTGGCCGCCCGTTGCCTCGCAGAGTGTACGCATGCAACACGACACGGCGGCGGAGCGCGACCGCCGCGAGGGGAAGATTGTTCGCGTCCGTGACCCGAGACGGGTGGCCCGAGGTGCCGGTAGCCCTCGGGGCCGTGGCTGGCCGCTTTCAGGGATTTTCCCCGCTCCGATTTCGGGATTCCATGGATTGTGAGTCGCCGCGCCCGAGCCTAGTCTCTGAGTGGGGGAGGATCGGCATTGGCTGGATCGGCCTCGACGACAGGCGGCGACTCTTGCCGGTTCCGTCAGGAATAACCGCCGCAAAGGGAGACCCATGAGCGTCCGATGCCGTTGTGGGAGTCCTATCAGCTATCCGTTTTACCAGCTCGGGTGTATCGAATGCGGGGCGGCCTGCTGTCCCGCCTGCGCGTTCCCGCTCGAGTCGGCCACCTACTGCCTCCGCTGCGCAGAGGCCATCCTGGAGGTGCCTTGGGCCGCGGCGCGGCTGGCGGCACGCGCTGAGACCGCCTGAGAAGGAGGAGAACCATGGAAGAACACTGCTGGTGCGGGAGCATGCTACGCGGGTCCTTCGAGAGCCTGAACTGCACGGTGTGCCAGCGCCCATGCTGCCTGGCGTGCGCGTTCCTGTTCAAGTCGGGGACATACTGCACCCGCTGCGCCGAGACGCGCTCCTGGGACTTCCACACCGAGGTGAGGCGCCGGTAGGCCGGAGGATCGCGATCGTATGGAGCGCATGGGCAAGCGGTTCAGGCAACTCCTTCGGGAGCAGCCGTACGTGTTCACGGCCGGGGTGTACTCGGCCCTCGACGCCCAGATCGCCGAGCGCGCGGGCCTGAAGTCCGTCTACATGAGCGGCTACTCGGTGGCCATGCTCAACGGCTGGCCGGACATGGGGTTCCTCACCATGACGGAGATGACGACCACCGCGTCGGCCATCGCGAGCGCGGCGGGAATCCCGGTGATCGCGGACGCGGACGACGGCTACGGCAACGCCCTGAGCACGCTGCGGACCGTGCGGGAGTACGTGAAGACGGGAGTCGCGGGGATCCACATCGAGGACCAGCGGTTCCCCAAGCGCTGCGGCCACATCGCCGGCAAGACGCTCGTCCCGCGCGAGGAGGCGGTCGGCAAGTTCAGGGCCGCCGTGGACGAGCGGACCCGGCTCGATCCCGAGTTCGTCCTGATCGCCCGGACCGACGCCTTCGGGGCCGTCGGGGGGAGCCTGGAGGAGGCCATCTGGCGGGCCCGCGCCTACGCCGACGCGGGGGTAGACCTCGTCTGGTGCGAGTTCTCAAACCCGGACCGGGATCCCGTCATCGCGTTCGCGCAGGCCATGAGGAAGACCCACCCCGACCTGCCGCTCGCCTTCAACTACTCCTCATCCTTCAGGTGGCACGAGGACCCGCGCCCGTTCCGGTTCCGTGAGCTGGGCGAGCTCGGCTACCGGTTCATCTTCATCACGCTCTTCGGGGCCCATGCGGCCATGTACGGGGTCTGGAACGCGATGACGGATCTCGTGCGGAACGAGGAGGAGGCGCAGTGGGCGCTCGAGCGGACCAAGAAGGGTCACCCGACCGAGAGCCACCACGAGATGGCCCGCGTGCCCCACTTCAAGGAGCTGGAGACGCGGTACGTTCCCGACGCGGCGGCGCGCTATCGGGCGTCGGACGGCTTCGGCGAGGACCGGGCGCCGACTGCCGCGGGGATTTGCTCACCGCCCGGACCCTGCTCCCCGACCTCCGCGTCGCCGGGACCTGGCTCTTCCCCGGCTCGGAGATCCTCCAGCGCCTCACCGAGCGCTGGCTCCTCTACTTCGGCATCCTCTTCATCCTGGTCGTGTTCTTTTTCCCGAAGGGGGTCATGGGCACGCTGAGGGAAATGGCGCCCCGGAGGCGCGTGGCGACAGAATAAAAAAGGGGGGCCGCCCAGGCCCCCCTGTCGTCCGGATCCCGCCTAGGTGCCGAACAGCCCGCCGAGCTTCATCGCGAGCCCCATGTCCCCCTTGAGCTTCAGCTTGCCCGACATGAACGCCATCTGCCCGGAGAGCTTCCCCGCCAGCATGTCGAGCCAGTCCTGCCCCGACATGGTGAGCGTCAGCGTTGGGCTCGCAGCCGTCCCCGCCGCGACGCTGCAGGCGCCATCCTTGATCGTAGCGTACCAGGTCCCCCCGCCGTCGCCGGTGATCTCGTACTGGATGACCGCGTTGACGCCCTGGGCTTTGTCCGCCTTGAAGCGACTCGCCATCAGGTCGAACGTCTCTTTGACTGTCGGCATCGTGACTCCTCCTTTCCTATCTCCCCTTGAACTGAGCTTCGCGCTTCTGGAAGAACGCCTGGATCCCCTCCGCGGCGTCCTCGGTCCTGAGGACCTCGACGAACGCCCGCGTCTCGGCCTCGAGACCGTGGTCGATGTCGGTGTTGAGCCCGTCGTCCACCGCCCGGACGATGAGCCGGGTCGCGATGGGGGCGCGCTTGGCGATCTGGCGGGCCAGGGCCTTGGCGTCGGCGAGCGTCTCGCCCTCCTTGGAGAGCCTGTTCACCAGCCCGAGCTGGAGCGCCTCCGACGCCGGGATCTGGGTGCCGAAGATCAGGTACTCGAGGGCCTTCGTCCGACCGATCAGGCGGGGCAGGCGCTGGGTGCCGCCATAGCCGGGGATGATGCCGAGGTTGGACTCGGTCTGGCCGATGCGCGCGGTCTCCTTCATGACCCGGAGGTGGCAGGCCATCGCGATCTCGCAGCCGCCGCCGAGAGCATGACCGTTGATCGCCGCGATGACCGGCTTGGCGAAGCGCTCGATCCGCCGCAGCACGTGGTTGCCAAACTTGATAAATTCCTCTACGCTCCCCAGAAAAGCCGAGCCCAGGTCGGCGCCGGCGCAGAAGATCCGATCTCCCGCCCCTGTGATGATGAGCGACAGGACCCCGGGGTCCTTCTCCACCTCGTCAAGGGCGGCGTTCGATTCCCTGACCAGCTGGTCGTTGATGGCGTTGGCGGGCGGCCGGTTCAGCGTCAGGACCGCGAACGGCTCCTCCCGCGTGAGGATCACGGTTTCGTAGGCCATAATGGCTCCTCTCGTGCAGAAATTCCCCGGAGAAACAGGTCAGCCACAGTAGTCGAGGTCTCGCTCAGGCGGTAGGTCCGCTTGCCCAGCACCCAGCTCGTGGCCATCTGGTCCATGGCGCCGAAGAGGACCTTCGTGGCAACCTTCACGGGAAGGTCCTTCCTGAACAGGCCGGACTCGATCCCGTTTTCGAGGACCGAGGCAATCAGCGAGAAGTACGCGCCGACCTCGGCCGCCGAGGCGCCGCGGAAGAACTTGTGCCCCTGGCGGAGCTCCACCTGCACCACCTCCGCCAGTTCCGGGTCGGCCTCCAGGATCTTGAAGTGCAGCGCCACGAGGCGACGGAGCTTGGCGACCGCATCGGGCTCGGCCTCGATGGCTTTGCGGAGGTGGGCCACGAAGGCCGCCATCTTCTCGCGGAAGAGCGTGACCAGGATGTCGTTCTTGGTCCTGAAGTAGAGGTAGATGGTGCCGCTCGCGATCCCGGCCTCCCGGGCGATGTCGGAGACCCGGGAGTTGTAGTAGCCGTTCCGGGCAAACACCCGGACGGCAGCCTCGATGATCTGCTGATGCTTGTCCGGATCACGCATGGCAGGCGACTGAACCACCGTTCATACTAAGCGCGCCAGCGCGGGGTGTCAAACCCAAAGAAAAAAGTGGTACCATGCCGGCGTGGAAATCAAATACCGGATCGGGATCATGCCGGGGCCCTGGCCGTCGGGAGCGGACGGCACCGGGTTTCTCTGGAAACTCGTCGATCTCTGCGAGCACTCGAGTATCGACTCGCTCTGGTTCTCCGACCGACTCTCGTCACCCATCCCGGTGCCGGAGCCCCTGACGACCCTGGCCGCCGTCGCGGCCCGGACCGAACGCCTCAAGTTCGGCCCGAGCGTGCTGGTCCTTCCCTTCAGGACGCCGGTCGTGGTGGCCAAGGAGCTCGCGACGATCGATTACCTGTCGGGCGGGCGCCTCCTCCCGGCCGTCGGCGTCGGCGTCGAGCTGCCGCGCGAGTTCGAGGCCTCAGGGGTGCCCTTCAAGGAGCGCGGCCGGCGGACCGACGAGGCCATCGAGGTCATCCGGCGGCTCTGGCTCGAGGACGAGGTCACGTTTCAGGGGGAGTTCTACCGCCTGGAGCGCGTGAGCATCTTCCCCAAACCGGTCCAGACTCCGCCTCCCATCTGGATCGGCGGCAAGAGCGCGGCGGCGCTGCGCCGGGCGGGCAGGCTCGGCGACGGCTGGATTCCGTCGTTCATCGCCCCGGGAGATTTCGGCCGCGGGGTCGAGCACGTCCAGCGCTACGCGAGGGAGGCCGGGCGCGAGGTCCCGGCCGATCACTTCGGGGCGCTCGTGAACTACTTCCTGACCGACTCGCCCGAGAACGCCTGGCGCCTCGCCGACCCCTACATCCCGCGGGGCCGCGTGGACGAGGCCACCCTCCGCGCGTCGACGGCGTTCGGCCCTCCCGAGGTCGTGGCCGCGAAGCTCGAGGACTACGTCGCAGGCGGAGGCTCCAAGTTCGTCCTCCGACCCCTCTGCCCGCCCGCGCTCATGCTCGAGCAGCTCCAGCGCCTGGCCGAGGAGGTGATCCCGGCCTTCCACCGGCGCTGATGCACCGCCAGCAGTCACGCGAGGCAAGCACCGGAGCGGTGGAGCCAGGTCGGCTATAATGACAGCCATGGCGCGCGGGATCCTCGTCGCGCTCATCGTCGTAGCCGTGCTCGTCGTCGGGACAGCCGGCTGGGCCCTGACGGTCAGCCGCCAGTTCGTCCGCCTGGAACAGAACGTGAACGAGAAGTGGGCTCAGGTCCAGAACGTCTACCAGCGCCGCGCCGACCTGATCCCGAACCTGGTTGAGACCGTCCGCGGCTTCGCGGCGCAGGAGCGCACGGTGTTCGAAGAGGTCACGAAGGCGCGCGCCAGCGCGACCCGCGTCCAGGTTCCCGCGGAGGCGCTCACCGACCCCAAGGCCCTCCAGCAGTTCCAGGCGGCCCAGGACGCGCTGTCGGGCGCGCTGGGCCGGCTGCTGGTCGTGGTCGAGCGGTACCCCCAGCTGAAATCCAACCAGAACTTCCTGGCCCTCCAGACCCAGCTCGAGGGCACCGAGAACCGGATCGCGGTGGAGCGGCGCCGCTTCAACGAGGCTGTCCGTGACTACAACACGCGCCTGAAGCTCTTCCCGGAGAACGTGGTCGCGGGCTTCTCCGGCCTCCAGCCCAAAGCGTACTTCGAAGCCGCTCCCGACGCCGCGACCCCGCCGAAAGTGAAATTCTAGCCTGCTGTTCGCCACCCTCCTCGCTCTCGCCCTCGTCGTCCCTCCCGCTCCGACGGCCCGCGTCAACGACTACGCGAAGCTCCTGACCGCCGCCGACCGCAACCGCCTCGAGGACCTCCTGGCCGAGCGCGAGCGCGCAACGGGGGCCCAGATGGTCATCGCCATCTTCCGCTCGCTCCGGGGCGAGAACCTGGAGGACTTCTCGATCCGCCTCGCCGACAAGTGGCGGATCGGCCAGAAGGGCCTCGACAACGGCGCGATCCTGCTCGTGTTCGTCAACGACCGAAAGCTCAGGCTCGAGGTCGGGTACGGGCTCGAAGCGGCCATCCCCGACGCCGTCGCCGGCCGGATCATCCAGGAGGCGATCGCGCCGCGCTTCCGCGAGCGCCGGTACGCCGCCGGCCTCGAAGCGGCGGTCAACGCGGTCTTCGAGCGCGTGACCGCGGCGAAGGCTCGGCCCGCGCAGTCGGCAGCCCCACAGCCAGAACCTCCTCCCTTCTGGGCCCAGCTCCTGTTCTGGGGGATGGCGGTGATCCTCTTCGGGGGCTTCTTCGCGCTCTTCATCGGGCTGTTCGTCGTTCTCCCGATCAGGGCGATGCGACAGGTCGCATATACGGTCGGCCGCGAGGGGTGGTCCTCGGAACGCCGATGGGGCGGATCGTCGTCAGGCTCGAGCGGGACCTCATGGGGGAGCGGCTTCTCCAGCGGAGGCAGCTCCTCGGGAGGGAGCTTCTCGGGCGGCGGCGGGAGCTTCGGCGGCGGGGGCGCGAGCGGGAGCTGGTGATGACGCGCCACCCGCGCTGGATTCGACGGCTCCTGAGCGACGAGCACCTGGACGCCATCGCCCGCGCCATCCAGAGCGCCGAGCGCCGCACCTCGGGAGAGATCCGCGTCCACCTCGAGCGGCGCGTCCCGCGGCGGCGCTGGCGCGAGCCGGCCGACCCCCTGGCCCGTGCCCGCGATGTCTTCGCGCGGCTCGGCATGCACCGGACGCGCGAGCGAAACAGCGTGCTGATCTACCTCGCCGTCCGGGATCGGCGGCTCGCGATCGTCGGCGACGAAGGGATCCACGCCCGGGTCGGCGACGACCACTGGGCGAGCGTGCGCGACCTCATGGTCGAGCAACTCCGCAGCCAGCGGCCCCGCGAGGCGCTTCTCGCCGCGATCGCGCAAACCGCCGACGTACTGCAGCAGCACTTCCCGCGCCGCCCGGACGACACGGACGAGCTGAGCGATCGGGTGAGCACGGCGTAACCGGCCGGCGCGGCCTACCCGAGCGCCATCACGCCGATCCCGATCGCGATCACCAGGAGCGCGAGGATCAGCTTAGCGTGGTAGGTGTAGCAGCCGTGGGCGCCCCCCGCGTACTCGATCCGCTTCATCTCGACGTAGGGGACCGGCGCCCGCCGATACCATCCCCTCACGACCGCCTCCTGCCCGATCAGGCCCGGCGTCCGGAACAGCCCGAACCAGAAGTCGAGGAGCCGGGAGGGCTGGCGGTAGTCGAGGAAGATAAAGCCCGTCGCGTCCTGGAGGACCAGGTCCTCCGAGTAGATCAGGCCGGGGATCCCGCGCCCGATGATTCGTCCCGTGAGGGTCACCGGGTAGGCCCGCACGGCAGACACCTTCACCTTCTTCAGGAGCCCGGCCACGCTGACGTAGGGGGAGAGGCCACCCGGGTACGTGACGAAGCTCCTGACGAGCGCCCCGATTCCGAAGGCGGCAATGGCGAACCCGTACGCTCCCGCGCCGAGGCCGAGACCCAGGAAGACCAGGACCGCGGCCGGGAGAAGGACGGGCAGGCCCATGACGGCGAGATCCGTGAGGAACTCGTCCCAGTAGCTCTCCGGTCGGGCGAGCTTGAAGTCGACGAGGGGCCGCTCGCCGTAATGGGACGCCAGGTCGCCGAGCGCCTTGATCCGTTTGGCCGGAAGGGGGTGCGTGGAGGCAAGCTCGTAGAAGCCGGCCCACGGGTTCCAGAGGTCCCACTGCATCGCTCCGACGACGTCCTCCGGGCTGAAGCCGCGCGCACCGCTGGCGACGGCCAGATGGAGCGCCGCGTGCGGGTCAAAGATCCCGAGCGGGGCCACGGCCCTCAGCGGAGACTCGGCCTTCGCCGCCGCCTCCTCAGGCCGGGCCGCGGCGAGGCCGTAGGCGATCTTGACCAGGGCCCGGGCGAGGACGTTGGGCGCGCGCGTGATCTGGCCCGAGAAGCGGTCGGCGTAGTATTCACGGGCCCTGGAGAGGAAGAGCACGAGGTACTCGGAGATGAGATAGAAGACGTAGCAGACGAGCGCGACGAGCGCCCGGCAGTCCCCCTTCCCGCGCGAGCGCGCGCGCCCCAGGATCCGGTAGAGATAGTAGAGGAGGATCGGCGCCAGCGAGGCCAGCGTCATCACCAGGATGTCCCAGTGCAGCACGTGCCCCAGCTCGTGGCCGACCACGGCACGGAGCTCGTCCTCGTCCAGCATCTCGATGAGGCCCGACGTCAGGATCAAGCGGGCGTTCCCCGGGTGGTGGCCGTAGGTGAACGCGTTCGGGTTGCCGTCGTGGATGATCCCGACCCGGGGGAAGCGGACCTTCCGCGCCTGGCAGATCGTCTCGATGAACGCCGCCAGGTGCGGCGGCAGCTCCTCCGCGGAGACCCAGCGGGTGGATTGCAGGTGCCTCAGGAACAGGTCCATCACGAAGGGGGCGGCGAGGTACTGGACCGTGATCACGGCGAGGGCGGCGAGCACGGCGAGCCCGAGCCCCGCCCCGAAAGCTTCCACCGCGAGGAGGAGCACCAGGAAGACCATCGCGTAGAGCGAGAGGAGCACCGCGGTCGATCGGAGGGCCAGGTTGGGAAGTGAAGGGAGAGGGATCCTCACCGGCCGCGCGCCGGCGCCCTCGGTCTCCGTCGCCGTTCCGGTCGAGACGCGCTCGGCGCGGTCCAGACCGGCCGCGAGCTTCGTGGCCACGGCCTTGTCGAGCCGCGCTCGCTCGCCGGCGTCGAGCCAGAGGCCCCCGCAGCTTCGGCAACGGTCAACGAGCAGGTCCGGCGCGCCGAGGCCGCCTGTCTCCATGGGGACGCGGCAGCGGGGGCAGGCAAGCTCGGATGCCTTGGGCGAAAGGAGCGCCGTCTCCAGGAGCGGTTTCAGCCGGCGGGGATGCTTCGACAGGAAGACCAGCTCGCCCTTGTCGTACCAGGCCCCTCTGCACCCGGAGCAGAAGTCGACGACGACCCCTTCGGGCGCGTACACCTCGTCCAGGCGCCGCGCGCACCTCGGACAGTCCATCAGGCCGTTCGACGAGCGGTCGGCGAGCCGGCGGTCACCAAACGAAAACTCCCGTGCGGCCGAGCCAATGGTCCTCTGTTATGATCGTTGATACGCAAACCGGAACGGGCCGGGGCATGGACTTCACGAAGGACCTCGAACTCCTCATCCGCTCCCGCTACCCGATTATAGCGGTCGAGACCTATGAAGAAGAGCGGCTCGAGCAGGCCCTTCAACGGCTCGCAGCCAAGCTCGGAATTCCCCTCTTCGTGTGGACCATCACCGAAGGGCTGCGCCGCCACGGTGCCGACAACGCCATCTACGACAGCCAGCTCCCGATCAAAGCGCTCGGCAACCTGGCGGCGATCAAGGGCGACGGGCTCTATCTCTTCAAGGACCTGCACCGCCACCTGGGCGAGGCCGATGTTGCCCGCAAGCTCCAGGACCTGGCCCGGTCCTTCGCGAAGGATCGCCGGGCGGTCGTCCTGTCCGCCGCCCGCGTGACCCTCCCCGCCGAGCTCGAGAAGTTCGCCGCCTTCTTCAGACTCGACCTTCCGGGCGTCGAGGAGCTGAAGGGCCTCGTGAAACGCGTGGTCAGGGACCTCTCGCGCCAGCACACGATCGCGGTGGACCTCTCGCCGGAGGAGTTCGACCTGCTGGCGGCCAGCCTGAAGGGCTTCACCCTCTTCGAGGCGGAGCGCGCCGTGACGCGAGCCATCCTCCAGGATCTGGCCCTCACCCGAAAGGACCTCGAGCTGATCACCGAGATCAAGAAGGGCCTGCTGGAGAAGGAAGGGCTCCTGGAGTACGTCCCGCCGGAGGAGGACCTGGCGCAGATCGGCGGGCTTCGGAATCTCAAGCAGTGGCTGGAGAAACGGCGGAAGGCCCTCGAGCCCGAAGCCAGGCAGTTCGGGATCGAGCCGCCCAGGGGCATCCTCCTGCTCGGGGTCCAGGGATCCGGAAAGAGCCTGGTCGCCAAGGCCGTCGCCAAGGCGTGGGGGCTCCCCTTCCTCAGGCTCGAGCCGGGACGGCTCTACGACAAGTATGTGGGGGAGTCGGAGAAGAACCTGGACAAGGCCCTCCGGATGGCCGAGCGGATGGCCCCGTGCGTGCTGATGATCGACGAGATCGAGAAGGGCCTCGCGTACGTCGGCAGCTCGGAGGCGGATGCCGGCCTCTCGAAGCGGATCTTCGCCCGGCTCCTGGGTTGGTTCCAGGACCGGAAGGCCCCCGTCTTCGTCGTCGCCACCTGCAACCAGCTCTCGCAGCTCCCGCCGGAACTCATGCGGAAGGGGCGCTTCGACGAGATCTTCTTCATCGACCTGCCGAACCGGGAAGAGCGCGGGGAAATCTTCGCCGTCCACCTGAAGAAACGAAACCGGGACCCCTCGGCCTTCGATCTGGACGCGCTCGCCGACGCCTCGGAGGGGTACAGCGGGGCCGAGATCGAGCAGGCCATCGTCTCCGCGCTCTACACCGCTTTCTCCCACGGCACCGAGCTCAGCACCCGATTCCTGCTCGAAGAGCTGGCTGCCACCAAACCCCTCGCGGTGACCCGGAAGGAGGAAATCGCCGCGCTCCGGGAGTGGGCCCGGGAGCGCACCGTGATGGCGAGCTAGCGGCGCACGGCCGCTAGGGAACTCGATCCTGCTGTTTCGGCAGCTCGCTGGAGCCCCTCACCTGGTTCCTGCCCCCCCGCTTGGCCGCGTAGAGGGCGCTGTCCGCGCTCTCGACCAGCACCCGCTGGTCAGTCGCATCCCGCGGGAAGAACGCGACCCCCACGCTGACCGTCACGCGCTCGTTGAGGGGCCCGGGGCCGTTGTTGAACATATACGACGCAACGGTTTCCCGCAGCCGCTCGGCGTGGTTCTGCGCGCTCGCCTCGTCGACCTCGATCAGGAGGATGGAGAACTCCTCGCCGCCGTAGCGGCACACGATGTCGCTGTCCCGCGTGACCTCCGTCATGATCCGGGCGATCTGCTTCAGGATCTCGTCCCCGCACGTGTGACCGTACTTATCGTTCAGCTCCTTGAACCGGTCGATGTCGACCATCTCGAGTGCGAACTTCCGGCCGTACCGCCGTGCCCGCTGGATCTCCTCCTCGAGACGCCCGTCGAAGTAGCGCCGGTTGAAGAGGCCGGTGAGCCCGTCGCGGATCGACAGCTCCTTGAGCTGCCTGTTGGCCTCCAGGACCTTCACGTTCGAGTCGTCAAGCTTCGACTTCAGGTCGTCGAGCTGCGAGATCTGCACCGAGATCATCCGCCGCATCTCCTGGAACTGCTTCGACAGCACCTCGATCTCGTCTTGCGATTCCGGCTCGGGCAGAGGCGGGCTCGCCGCCTCCGCCGGCGGTTTCACCTCCATGGCGCGGATCGCCTTGGCGAGCTGCTCGACGCGCTTGGCAATCGTGACGACGATGAAGAGGCCGAACAGGGGGAACAGCACGATGGTCCAGATCACCGCCTGGACGATGGGGTCGGTGAATGCGAGTCGGTCTTCGTCAGGAATCTTCGGAAGGACGTGGGTGAACCCGAGGTAGAGCGTGATCAGGATGGGGAGCAGCGACATCAGCGAGTAGGCGACCAGGACCTTGTAGTAGACCCCTTGCGCGGCCAGGGACAACGCTGAGGGTTTCATCGCCGTTCTCCGTTTACCGGGCTTACCCGGGGACGCCTCTGTCGCTGGTCTGTCCCTTTCATGCCCCATGGCCGACAACCTATCGGGGCCGGCTACCCGGTGTCAAGGCGAAAATGCCCAAAACGGCGGAACTCGGTCGGCATCCGATGCGACCGGGGAGAAGCGTGGAGCAGACGTCGCGCGCTGGCGGACCACGCGGCGCCCATCGCTCTCAGCGGAGCCGGACCACCTCCGCCAGGAGCGCCGGATCGATGTTTCCACCCGAGAGCACCACGCCCACGCGCGCGCCGCGCTCGAGCGGCAGCTTGCCGGCCAGGAGGGCCGCCGCGGGCACCGCACCGGTCGGCTCGACCAGGAGCTTCGCACGGAAGAGGAGGAAGCCGACCGCCTCCCTGATCGCCTCGTCGGAGACCAGCAGGATCTCCTCGACGTGCTTCCGGAGAATGGGGAAGGTCAGCTCCCCGGGGCTGAGGTTGCGGATGCCGTCGGCGATGGTGGGCGGCGGTGGAATCCGGACCCGCTCGCCCTTCTGGAACGAGAGCCAGGTATCGTTGGCTGTCTCCGCCTCCACGCCGTAGAGGCGAACACCCGGAGCGAGCGCCTTCGCCACCGTGCTGCACCCCGCCAGGAGGCCGCCGCCCCCGACGGGCGTCAGGAGGGCATCCAGCGACGGCACATCACGGAGCAGCTCGATCGCCGCGGTCCCCTGGCCGGCCATGATCGCGTAGTCATCGTACGGCGGGACCACGACTCGACCCGACTGTCGGGCGATCTCCGTCGCGATGGCCTCCCGATCCTCGCGCTGCCGATCGTAGAAGACGATCTCGGCGCCGTAGTGCCGCGTGGCCGCGACCTTCAGGGACGGCGCGTCCGTCGGCATCACGATGACCGCGGACGTGGCAACCAACCGGGCGGCGAGCGCGACCCCCTGGGCGTGGTTCCCCGACGAGAAGCTCACGACCCCGCGCCGGCGTTCCGCCGCGGAGAGGGTGAGGAGCTTGTTCAGCGCCCCGCGGATCTTGAACGATCCGGCGCGCTGGAGGTTCTCGCACTTGAAGAAGACCGACGCCCCGACCGCGTCGTCGAAGGAGCGGCAGGTGATGACGGGTGTGCGGTGGATCCAGTCGGCGAGCCGGCGCGCCGCTGCTTCGACGTCCTCGAACGTGAGCACGCTCGGTTCCCCGACGATCAGGCCGGCTTGAAAGGCTGCGGGGCGGTGGAGCGCTCCAGGGGCGGCGCGTAGATCACGAGCGCCTTGAGCGGGCCCGGGCCGAGGGACTCCACCCGATGGGCGACCCCGGGCGGGAAGAAGCAGGCGGTTCCGGGTCCCACTTCCTGCTTGGTCTCGAGCACCTCGACCAGGGCACGGCCCTCCAGGACGTACATGGCCTGCTCGACCTCATGGGTGTGACGCTCGGCCACGCCGCCCGGCTCGACGACGCCCAGCACGACCTCCACGGCCCGGGAGCCGTTGACGTCCTTACCGACGAGACGGCGGTTCACCGTTCCCGCGTGGAGCGGCGGCGAGTACGTCGCAACCTCCTCGGGTCTCACGATGTATCTCACAAGCGTGCCTCCTGTTCTCACCCGACGCGCCCGTGGGTGAACCGGGACTTCCATATGATACGCCGATCGTCCGCGTCCGCCAGGGGCTCCGGCGAGGTTTCGGGCAGCTTGTGGGGCCACGGCGCGCTCCGTATACTGGGTTCATGCGCGTGCTCGGAGTGCCCGTCCTGATCTCGCTCCTCACCGGATGCTCCGTGCTCTCCATCGACTTGACCCCGCGCATCCAGCCGCTCCAGGAGAGCACCGTGGAAGGGACGGGCAGCTCGAAGATCCTCCTCGTCGATCTTTCCGGCGTCCTGAGCGAGGCCCCCACTCTCACGATCGGGCAGGCACCGCCGCGCGTGCCGCTCCTCGCCCGCGTGCGCGAAGAGCTGAAGAAGGCGGAGGAAGACGACGCCGTGCGGGCCCTGGTCGTCAAGATCAACAGCCCGGGCGGCACCGTGACGGCCACCGACATCCTCTACCGCGAGCTGTCCGCCTTCAAGGCCCGGCGCAAGGTTCCCGTGGTGGCGACCATCATGGACGTGGGCGCGTCAGGCGGCTATTACGTCGCGCTGGCCGCCGACACGATTGTTGCGCATCCCACCACGGTCACGGGCTCCATCGGCGTGATGATGCTCACGGTCAACGCCGAGGGGCTCCTCAAGCAGGTCGGGGTGGCGCCGCTCACGATCAAGTCGGGAGCGAAGAAGGACATGGGATCGCCATTTCGGGGGCTCAGCGAGGAGGAGCGCCGGATCTTCCAGGCGATCATCGACGACCTTCACGGGCGGTTCGTCGGCCTGATCGCGAAGGAGCGAAGGCTCCCGCCGGAGAAGGTCCGGGAGCTCGCCGATGGACGGGTCTTCACGGCGGAGCAGGCCAGAAGCCTGGGGCTGGTGGACCAGGTCGGTTATCTGGAGGAGGCCCTCGTCGCCGCCCGCAGGGCCGCCGGGCTGAGCGAGGCGCGGGTGGTCATGTACCACCGACCCCGCCAGTACCGCGCCACGGTCTACGCCACGGCCCGCACGGCCGAGCCGCTCGCGTCCTCGCTCGCCGAGGTGTCCTCGCTCCTGCTCGGACCGGGCCCGCGCTTCCTCTACCTCTGGTGGCCGTAGGACAATCAGAGGGGGCCTCGACGGCCCCCTCTGAGGCCTCCCCCATGAATGGTGGTTCGAGCCGAGGGGCTCCCGACG
>JACQWB010000213.1 GCA_016209385.1 Candidatus Rokuibacteriota bacterium | reverse complement strand
TTGGGCTTTCCCGGTCGTGGAGCCCCTATCGAGGAACTCCCTACGTGGTCGGCAGCCGCGCCTGGTCGCCACGTGTTCCGTAACGCCTTGATCCTACTCGCAAAACTGGGCCGGATCAGCGAAGTTAACTTAGCGGCGATGAGCCTTAAGGCCCTCTAGCTGCGGAATGTTCGGAAGATATGACTCGTGGAGGACGCCGATCCGGTAGGGGCGCCTGGCCTGCTGGGCGTCGGAGGCGAGCGGGGCCAGCAGGATGCCGAGCGCGAGGGTAAAGACGAGGGTGACGGTCGTGCGCCTCATGAGATGGTGCTTGCTCCTCGCGCTCCGTTCCTATTTGCGTCGAGCTTACGCGCTGTCGTCAATGAGGCCCACGACGGAGCCGACGGGGACAGTCTGGCCCGCCGGGGCGGTGATCTCGCTCACGACCCCGGCCACCTCGGCCTCGATCACGACGTCGGCCTTCTCGGTCTCCACCTCGAGGAGCGGCGTTCCGGGAGCGACCCGGTCGCCGACGTTGACGAGCCAGGCCTTGATATCGCACTCGAGCGTGTCCATGCCTAGCTTGGGGATCCGGATCTCGGCCACGGCCTACGCCCTTGAGCCGGTGAGCAGCTGCCGGCACTCTTCCAGGAGCCGGTCGCGCGACGGAAGGACATACGCCTCCAGCGGCGGGCTGAAGGGGACGGGGACATCCGCTCGCGTGATGCGCCGGATGGGGGCCCGGAGTGAGTCCCAGGCCTCCTCGGCGATGACGGCGGAAAGCTCAGCCGCGTAGCCGCAGGTGCGGTTCGAGTCGTCAAAGAGGATGACTCGCCCGGTCTTTCTCGCTGAGGCCAGGATGGTCTCGCGATCCAGCGGCAGGAGGCTGCGAGGGTCCAGCACCTCGGCCGCGATCCCTTCGCTGGCCAGCGACTCCGCGCACTTGAGCGCCTCGGGCACCAGGGGACCGACGGCGATGATCGTGAGGTCGCTTCCCTCGCGCTTCACCTCGGCCTGGCCCAGTGGGATCGTGTACTCGCCCTCGGGGACGGCCCCTTTCACGGGCAGAAGCGCGGCCGGGGCAAAGACTACCACCGGGTCGTCCTCGCGGATCGCGGCCTTGAACAGCCCCTTGGCGTCGCGGGGCGTCGAGGGCATCACGGCCTTCATCCCCATGTGGACCAGGAGCGGATAGGGGTGGTCCGAGTGCTGGCCGGCCAGGCCGCGGCGGGCTCCGGAGGCGACCACGAGATAGGTGACCGGGATCTTGCCTTGCCCGCCCATCATGTAGCGGAGCTTCTGGGCCTGATCCACGAGCTGGTCGAAGGCCACGAAGATGAGGGCGTTGATCTGGTACTCCACCACCGGGCGCATCCCCGCCATGGCGGCCCCGGTGGCGAGGCCGGTAAAGCCCGCCTCGGAGATCGGCGTGTCGAAGATGCGGTCCGGGCCGAACTCGTCGATGATTCCTTTGGTCACGCCGCGGAGACTGTGGCGGACGTCCTCCCCGATGATGACCACGCTGGGATCGCGCCGCATCTCCTCGCGGAGCGCTTCGGTGAGAGCTTCAAGGTAGCGGATTTCTCGCATTGTTTTCCCCCTCCTACCACCCTCGCGCCGGGAACCCGGGGTACGGCACCGCGTACATGCCGTCGAGCGCCTCGTCCGGGGCGGGGAACGGGCTCTGGCGCGCGAAGGCGACGGCTTCCTCCAGGAGCGCCTCCACCTCCGCGTCAACCTGAGCCGGGTCGCAGATCCCCTCCTGCCTGAGCCATGCGGGATAGATTACCAGCGGATCCCGCTTGCGCCATTCCGCGATCTCCTCCTCCGTCCGGTACTTGAGGCCGCGCGCCTTCTCGGCGGTAAAGTGGCCGACGAAGCGGTACGTCCGGCATTCGAGGAGCATCGGGCCCGCGCCGCCGCGGACCCGCTCGACGGCCCGGGTCGTGGCCGCGTGAACAGCCAGGACGTCCATGCCGTCCACCCACTCTCCCGGCATCCCGTAGGCGGCGGCCCGGTCGGCGAGCCGCTCCAGCGCTGCCATCTCTTTGATGGAGGCGCTGATGGCATAGCCGTTGTTCTCGCAGACAAAGATCACAGGGAGCTTCCAGATCGCGGCCAGGTTCAAGGCTTCGTGGACCACACCCTGGTTCATGCCGCCGTCGCCGAAGAAGGCCACCGCCACCCGGTCGATCCCGTGGAGCTTGGCGGCGAGCGCGGCCCCGCACGCGATCGGCGATCCGGCCCCGACGATGCCGTTGGCGCCATAGATCCCAAGGGACAGATCGGCGATGTGCATGGAGCCGCCCCGCCCCAGGTTGTAGCCGGTGGTCTTTCCCATCAGCTCGGCGATCATCCGGCGGGGATCGCCCCCCTTGGCCAGGATGTGGCCGTGGCCGCGGTGGGTGCTGGTGATCACGTCGTCGGGACGGAGCGCGTGACAGACGCCCGTGGCCACCGCCTCCTGGCCGACGTACTCGTGGGTGACGCCGGGGATCTCGTCACGGTTCACCAGCTCGACCACGCGCTCCTCGAAGCGGCGGATCAGGCGCATGGTTCGGTAAAACCCGATCAGCTTGTCTCGATCGAGGGGATGCGTCGGGTTCATCGTAACCTCCCTAGTTTACTCCTTACTTTACTCCGCAGGGGGCGGCCAGGTCTCCACGAGCCGCCGCCCCAGGGCGCGGTGACCGAGAAAGAAATAGGTGAGCATCCCCGCCGCCGCCAGGAGGTTGGCGACGAAGATCGCCCACCAGACCAGGGCGCCGAGGAGCGACTGGCCCAGGATCATGACGAGGCCGAAGAAGAAGACCTCGAAGGCGGCGAAGAGCATGAAGAGCCCCAGGAGCAGCACCGGCTGGCGCTCGGCCGCCACCAGCAGGAACGCGGCGATCATGCCGAAGACGACGAACGAGAGCCCGTGGAGCACAGTGTACCCCAGGACCACGCCAGGGTTGATCTGAAGCGCTGCGGGATCGCTGAGGCCCTGGAAGACGGCCGCGCCGAGGAGCGCCGGCGTGCGGAAGGGCTGGCCCCTGAAGGCGTCGTAGGCGAGGAACCAGACGGCCACGACGGCGGCCCCGATCAGCCCGGCGACGAACCCCTCGCGGATGACCCCCGCCCAGTCTCCGACGAGGCTCCGGCCGAGAGCCCGGTGGCCCAGGAAGAAATAGGCGAGCATCCCGGCGGCCGCCAGCAGGTTGCCGACCAGGATCGCCCACCACACGAGTCCGCCGAGAGCCGATTCGGCGAAGACCCGGTCCAGAGCAACGAAGAAGATCTCGAAGCACGCGAAGAGGGCCACGAAGGCCCAGGTGAGGCTCGGCTCGCGCTCGGCGGCCACGATCAGGATGGCGCACAGGATGCCGAAGGCGATGAAGGCGGCTCCGTGCAGGAGCGTGTAGCCCGCGACCAGGCCGAGGCCCACCTGGAGGAGCCCGGGATCGCGGAGCCCCTCGAAGAGGGCGGCGCCGAGGAGCGCCGGCGTGTGAAGCGGCCGGCCCTGGACGGTGTCGAAGACCAGGAACCAGACGGCGACGAGCGCCGCCCCGATCAGGCCGGCGACGACGCCTTCCTTGACGACACCCGCGAGGGAGCCGAGGAGCGCCTGCCCGAGGGTCCGGTGGCTCAGGAGGAAGTAACCGAGCATCCCGGCCGCCGCGAGCAGGTTCGCGACGACGATCGCCCACCAGGAGAGGGCGCCGAGGAGCCACTGGGCCAGGACCCACAGGAGCCCGAGGAAGAAGACGGAGAAGCACCCGAAGAGGGCGATGAAGGCGAGCAGCAGGAAGGGCTCGCGCTCGGCGGCCACAATCAGCATCGCGCAGAGGAGCCCGAAGGCGACGAAGGCGAGCCCGTGGAGGACCGTGTAGCCGAGGACCGGCCCCGCCGCGATCGTCAACGCCTGGGGGTCACGGAGGCCCTGGAACACCGCCGCGCCGAGGAGCGCCGGTGTCCTGAACGGCTGGCCCTGGAGGGCATCGAAGAGGAAGAACCAGACGGCCACGAGCACGGCGCCGATCAGCCCCGCCACCACCCCCTGACGGAGCCAGCGTCGGTCAAGCCGTTCCATGTCGGCTCCCCCCGGACCTCCGCGCGAACCCTTCCTCGCGCTCAGGCTCCGCTCCGACCCAGCAGAAGAAGACGATCGTGATCGCGACCAGAAAGACCAGCGTCCCCGGCACCCACATGATGACCCCGCCCGCGCGCTGGTCGGCCAGCGGCGTCAGGCCCCACGCGAGCGGCGCGTCGCCATACGACGGGTACAGCACCTCGTCGGAGAGCGTGATGAGCGCGGCCACCAGCACCATCGGGACCCCGGCGAGGAACAGGTAGAGCATGCGGGCCGGGTAAGGCAGCGGCGGCAGCTCGGGGACCGGGCTCAGGACCGGCCACCAGAGGAGGAGTCCGGTGGCCATGAACAGGAGGTGCTGGAGCACGTGGACGCCGTGGTCGCGCATGGCCCACTCGTAGAGGACCGGCAGATGCCAGGCCGCCAGGACCACGGTGTAGGCGGCGAAGGCGCAGAGCGGCCGACCCAGGACCCGCCCCGCGCTCCCCACACCTCGCCACGCGAGGAGCGGGCTCAGGAGCCATCCGGGCGTCCCGGCGAGGAGCAGCGGGGGGACGACGAGCGTCAGCAGGAGGTGCTGCACCATGTGGGCGCTGAAGAGGTAGCGGTCGGAAAGCTCGTGGAGCGGGCCGTTCAGGGCCAGGAAGACGAGGCCGAGGCCCCCGAAGAAGGCCAGGGGACGGACGCGCGGGAGCCGCTCGGCCCACCCGTGACGCCGTGCGAGCGGCCCCACGCCCACGAGGTAGGCGGAGGCCAGGAGCGCCAGCCCCAGGACCACCTCAGCGTGCACGTCCCAGCGGTTCCACGCCACGCGCTGCCCCCCTTACGGCCGGCCCACGACGAAGGCGCCGAAGAGCGCCATCAGGGCCAGGACGATCGAGACGGCGATGACGAGCGGCCCCACGAACAGCCCGCTCAAGACCCGGCTGTCGAACCGGAGGTGCATGAAGAACATCACGACCAGGGAGAACTTGGCCACCGAGAGGACGACCAGGATCGGAACCAGGAAGCGGACCAGCCAGGTGATGTAGAAAACCGAGATCTCGACCGCCGTGATCACGGCCAGGACGGCGGCGATCAGGAGGTAGGTCCTGATCGGCGGATGCGGGGGCCCGGCGTGCCGGTGCGCCATGACGATCCCCTACTGGATCAGGTAGACCAGCGTGAAGATCGCGATCCACACGATGTCCACAAAATGCCAGTAGAGGCCGGCGATTTCAACCACGAGCGCGTCGGCCGGCGTGAGCCGCGCCCGGAGCGCCAGGAGCCAGAGCGACAGGAGCCAGAGGACCCCGAGGCTCACGTGGGCGCCGTGGAACCCGGTCAGGACGAAGAAGGTAGCGCCGAAGAGGTTCGCCTGGAGCGTGAGCCCGCGGTGGACGAACTCGATGAACTCGTAGGCCTGGAAGCCGAGGAAGATCAGCCCGAAGAAGGCGGTGCCGAAGAGCCAGAGCTTGGCCCCGAGCGCGTCGCCCCGCTGGACCGCGGCCAGCGCCAGCACCATCAGCAGGCTCGACATCAGGAGCACGAAGGTGCTGATCGAGGTCAGCGGGATGTTGAGGATCTCGTGGGGATACGGGCCCGCCACGCTTTTCCCCTTGTACGCCATGTAGGTGGCGATGAGCGAGGCGAAGAACATGCACTCGGACCCCAGGAACGTCCAGAAGCCCATCTTCCGGTGGTCGACGCCCGTGCTCGTCTCCTCCAGCGGTGCGGCGCGGCCCCGCCCCGGCCCCCCGTACTCGAACGCCCAGCGGTAAATCCCGTAGACGGCTACGAGCCCGCCGAGGACCACGACGCCCGGGTGAGTCAGGGCGCCGATCGCGACGACCAGGATCCCGGCGGCCACGACGATGGGGTAGTAGGACGGCGGTGGGAGGTGGATGGGGTGAGCGGCCCCACCCGGGCGCGTGGGCACCTCGGCAGGACGCCGCCCTCGCTTCAGCGCCCAGAGGTCGTCGCGGGCGCTCACGGTGGGGACCTGCTCGAAGTTGTGCGCGGGCGGCGGCGACGGAACCGTCCACTCGAGCGTCCGGCCGTCCCAGGGATCAGGGCCGGCCGGCGTCCCGCGCCTCAGGCTCACGATCACGTTAACGATGAAGACCAGGACGGAGAGCGCGATGAGGAACGCCCCGACGGTGGACACGAAATTCCAGAAGTCCCAGCCGAGGGCGCCCGAATAGGTGTAGATGCGGCGGGGCATGCCCATGAGCCCGAGGAAGTGCATCGGGAAGAAGGTCGCGTTGAAGCCGACGAGGAGCAGCCAGAAGTTCAGCTTGCCGAGGCGGTCGCTCAGCAACCGCCCGGTGATCTTGGGCCACCAGTAGTAGATGCCGGCGAAGAGGCCGAAGAGGCTCCCGCCGACGAGGACGTAGTGGAGGTGGGCGACGACGAAGTAGGAGTCCTGCTGTTGCATGTCCACCGGCGGCGAGGCGTGCATGATCCCGGAGAGCCCGCCCATCAGGAACATGGCGATGAAGCCGAGGGCGAAGTAGAGCGGGGCGCGGAACCGGATCGCGCCGCCCCACAGCGTGGCTGTCCAGTTGAAGATCTTCACGCCCGTCGGGATGCCAATCAGCATCGTCGCCAGGGAGAAGGCCGCGTCGGCGACCGCGCCCAGGCCCACCGTGAACATGTGGTGGCTCCAGACCCCGAAGCCGAAGAACCCGATCAGGATCCCCGAGTAGACGATCACCGGG
>JACQWB010000212.1 GCA_016209385.1 Candidatus Rokuibacteriota bacterium | reverse complement strand
TCACCATCCAGGCGACTGACATCGGGTCAGGCGTCTGCATCACCGGCTGCCCCTTCGGGATCAGCACCGTGGTCTTCCGCCATCTCGGGACCGGCCAGCTCCGCCAGGGCATCTTCACCCTGGTCAGCGGCACCCTGAACAACGGCACCTTCCAGGCCCAGGTCGACTTCCCCCAGCTCAGCGCCTCGGGCACCTGGGAGGCCGAGCTCCGCCTCTTCGACCCCCTCGGCAACGTCGTCAACTTCTTCCGCGCTGACCTTACGGCCCGCGGCTTCCCGGCCACCTTGCTGAATGGCTCCGGGGGCATCACCGGCACCGTCACGCGGGCGGACACGGGCGCGCCGATCGAGGGCGCGATCATCGATCTTTTCGACGGGACGACCAACGCCTTCCTCATCGGCGGCTTCACAACTAACGCCAGCGGCTTCTACTCCACCGGCCGCGTCCTGCCTCCGGGCATCATCTACAAGGTCAGGGCGCGAGTTAACCCGCCGCTCTCCTTCGTGCATACCTTCTTCACCACCAAGTTCCCCATCGGCATCGATTTCTTCACGGCCACCGGCGTGGACGTGACGGCGAACGCTGACACCCAGAATGTCAATATCGCCATGCAACCCGGCGGGATCATCACGGGAACCATCCGTGACGGGCTCTCGGGCAACGCGATCGGCGGCGCCACTGTGTTCATCATCCGCGTGGCGGCGAGCAGCTTCTTCGCCATCACTACCGTTAAGACCGGCCCAGACGGCACCTTCACCTTCCGCAACCTCCGTGACGGCGACTGGCTGGTGCGGGCGAGCGCGCCGGGCCACATCACAGCCTGGTTCAGCGGTGACCCGAACAACCTCGCGACCGACTTTGTCACGGCGACCCCGATCCGCATCAAGAACGGGCAGCCGTTTGTGATCACCGGGAGCCCGCTGACCGAGACGCTCCTCACTAGCGCTGACATGAACCTGGCCGCTGGCGGCGCGGTCATCCAGGGCCGGATCACCCGGAGCGACACGGGTGGCCCCGTGCCGACCGGGACCGTGGTAGAGCTCCGGGGCCCGACCTTCTTCACCCGGGGCTTCCTTACGCTGACCATAACCGACAGCAACGGCATGTACAGCTTTTCAGGAGTGGGGCCCGGGCAGTGGATCATCGAGGCCCTGGGCAACCAACGGGATGGCGGGACCGCCATAGGCTGGTACCCGACAGGCTCGACCTCACGCAGCACGGCGATTCCGGTAACGATCACGGGCTCCGAGACCGTGACCGCCGACTTCACGGTCCCTGGCTTCAGCCCGGGGACGAGCCCGCGGATAATCAGCGGCTTTGTCCGAGACTCGAGCGGAAATCCGCTCAGTGACGCCCACATCTTCGCCTTTGACCCGGCACATCTGGGGGTGGTGCGCGTCGTGCGCGTCAACGGCGACGGGAGCTACAAGCTCGACGGGTTGCGGCCGGGGAAGTACGTGCTCAGGGCGGACACCGAGACGACCTATGTGAGCACCGCCTCGGGCTGCGAGCCGGTGGGTGCGACCTTCCGCTGCCAGCACGTCCTGAGCGCCGGCACAATCGTGGACGCGACAGCGGCAAACCAGGAGAATATCAATCTCTTCCTGGCCGCTACCGCGGGCACCCTGACCGGGACGGTCACCACCAGCACGGGCCAGCCGATCATGGGCGCCACGGTCAGCGTCCGGAACTTCTTCGACAACGGGGTCGGCAGCGGGGCCACCACGCGCCACGACGGTTCCTTCCTGGTCCGCGGCCTCCCGCCGGCGGTGCCGGGCGTGCCCGGGTCCGGCCAGCACAAGGTGCGGGTGGTCGCCCCCGGCTTCGTGACACGTCACTACACGGCGACGGCCACCCCCTCCGGCGGCTTTCTGTTCAACGACGCCTCGTTCGTCGAGGTGCAGAGCGGGCTCGAGACTTCGGGCATTAACGTCGCGCTCAATCCTGCTCCCGGCACTATCATCGGGACGGTCCGGCGACAGCCAGTGCCGCCGGCTACCATCGGCGCGCCGCTCGTCGGCGCCCTCGTCCAGGTGCGCGAGGCCACGACCGGCTCGACAGTGCTGACCGTCGTGACGGACGCCAATGGGATGTTCATGGCGCCCACCCTGGCCGAGGGGATCTACAAGCTCCGGATCTTCCCCCTCACCGGCGGCTTCGCTGGGCAGTGGTTTAACGGTCAGCTGACACTGCAAGCGGGGGATACAGTTGCCGTCACCGCACCTAACACGACCACGATCAGCGACGTGGTCGTCTCGGACGCCCACGGGTCAATTTCCGGTCGGGTGTTCCGGAGCGACGGGGTGATCGGGCTCGCCGATGCCGGCGTGGTCATCTTCGACGCCGCCACCGGTGGCTTCGTGTGGGGTGGCGGGGTGACCGATACGAGCGGCAACCACAGAGTCCACGGGCTTGCGCCGACCTCCGGCAGCTACGTCGCCCAGGCGCGTGCCCTCGGCTTCGCGCGAAAGTTCTTCGCGGAGGTGCCGAACCGGGATGCGGCCACCAAGCTCACAGTCGTGAATGGCGCGGACACTCCGGGGACGAACTTCAATCTCACCCTTACCAGCGACATCACGGGGACGATCAGCTACGCGGGCGCGCAAACCGGCGCGCTCCGAATCGGCCTCTTCGCCGACGCCGCCCTGACGCAGCGGCTGTACGGGCTCACGATCCCGTCGCCTGTCTTCCCGCAGGCGTATGGCTTCGCGAGCCCGCCGCCCGATACCCAAGGGATCATCCCGGGGACATACTTCATCGGGGCTTTCATCGACAGCAATGGCAACGGCGTCCGGGATCCGAGCGAAGCTGCCGGCCAGCTCGGGGGAGCCACGGCCACGGCAGTCCTCGTGGGGGAGAACGAGACGCGAAGTGGCCAGGATTTCACCCTCGTTGAGGGCGCGGCCCCAGGGGCTCCCGATCTCGTCGGTCTCATCACGGGTCCGAACGCCGCGTGCCCAGGGCAGGTCATTGGGGGGGATATTAAGCTCACGGTCAGAAACCTGGGTCAGACTTCGGCGGGCCAGTTCTCTGTCGGCGTCTATATCTCGGCCGATGCAACCATCACCGCCTCCGACGTCTTGCTGGTCGGGGGCCGGGAGACGGTCTCGTCCCTTGGCGCCAATGGGACTTTGTCAGTGCCGCTGGTTTCCAGTGCCAGCATTCCGGGTTTGACGCCAACGGGCTCCATGTTCCTGGGGCTGCTGGTCGATGAATCCAACAGTGTCGCGGAGACCGACGAGGGCAACAACTTTGCGGCCATTCCGATCACCATCGGGAACTGCACAGGGAATACCCCGACGCTCGGATCGCTGTCGGTGAGCAGGCTCGGCCAGGGGGCGCAGAACGAGACGGTGGTCCTCACCGGCGTGAACTTCAAAGCCGGAGCCACGGTGGACTTCGGCGCCGGCATCACGGTACGGAGCGTGACCGTGGACAGCTCCACGCAGATCACGGCCAGCGTGGATGTAGCCGCGGCTGCCGCTCCCGGGCTCCGGGCCGTGACCGTGACCAACCCGGCGACGTCGCCTGCCGAAAGCTCGACCTTGACCGACGCGCTCGAAGTGAAAGCTGCCCCGACGATCACCTGCACGGACCGCATCGCGGCCGGCTCCTGCGGGACCCTCCCGATCGTGGGGCCGCTCTTCCGCGGCGTGAGCCTCCAGCCGGTGAACATCCTGGGGACCGGCTTCCAGGAGCATAGCACTCGGTCGTTGACCGTGAGCTTCGGCTCCCCGGACTCGGGGGTCACCGTGCAGGAGGTGCGCGTGTTCCCAGGCACGGCCATCCTCGCGCATGTGAGCGTGGACCAGAGCGTGGTCGGGCCGCTCCCGGTGACCGTGCTCAACCCCGACGGGGGCCTCGGCACCGGCGGCTTCGTAGACGTGATCGACGCGCCGGCGGTGGGGGTGGACGTGGGCCTGGCCAAGAGCTCGACCAGCACCACGGAGACGGTCCCCCCGCCCCCACCGCCCTCGATCTCGGGGATCGTCTGTGACGTGACGAACGCGGCGGAGGGGCCGCGCGGGTGCCGGGTGACCATCTCCGGGTCAGGCTTCGGGTCTGCGCCCAGGGTCACGTTCTCGGGCCCTGTGCTCGTCACGACCTTCATCTCCAGCTCCGACACCCAGATCGTGACGAACATGCCCGACGCGGCCACGGACGGCCTGTTCACGGTGAGCAACACGACGACCGGCCTGGCGAGCAGCGGGTTCAACTTCGACATCACCAGCCCCCGCGGCGCCAACGCCTTCTTCTTCCCGGCGAACACGACGATCGCCGAGAACCCCTTCGCCGGCGCCACCGGAACCCTCAAGATCACCGGGACCAACTTCCTCTCCGGCGCGACGGTGGACTTCTTGCAGCCCGGGACGACCGTGGCCGACTCCCGGATTGCCGTGACGGGCGCCCTGACGGTCTCGGCTGAGGAGATCAGCATCCCGGTCAGCATCGACGGCGCGGCGGTGACTGGCCCAGGCGACGTCAGGGTGACGAACCCCAACAACCGGGGCACCGATACGCTCCCGAACGCGTACGAGGTCCGGCCCCGCCCCGTGGTCCAGTTCAGGTTCCTGGACCCCGACACTCTCGCGGACGTCACCTCGACCTTCGTGTCGAGCGTCCAGCAAGTGGAGCTGACGCTGAACACGTCCGGCCAGTGCACCGCCAAGACCATCACCCCAACCCCGGTCATCCTCGAGGCCCAGTTCACGCCCGCCCCGACCTCGGCCATGACGGCGACGGCGACGGCGAGCCCGTCCAACTTCCCGGGGACGGCGACCAACGAGGACTGCGAGGTGGACAACGCCACGGGCACGCTCCTCACCGTGCCGCGGAACGACTACAGCGTGGCCGCGGTGGATGCGACGGCGGCCGCGGGTGGCGCCGATATGACCCGTACGACGCTCGCGAACGTGGCCGAGACCTCCCCGGCGTCAGGGGTCTACCGGATCAAGCTCCACTCCTGGGACTGGCTCGGCCACGTGACAATCCAGGTGACGCGCGCGGACGGGGCGACCGGCAGCGCCCGGTTCCCCCTGGACACGGACGGCGACCTCCTGCCTGACGCGCTCGAGACAAACGACACGCTCCACGCCCCCGTGGTGCTGAACCGCTTCAGCCGGGACCAGGATGGCAACGGGACCCGGGACGACGCTGACAAGTTCCGCCGAGACGGGCTGACCCACTTCGAAAAGCTCAGGGCCGTCTACCTGAAAGGCCCGGCGCCCGGGCAGACGGGCTTCATGACCGACCTCAACGGGAACCACGTCGCCGAACGGCTCGGGGTCGGGATGCGCCACCTGTTCGTCCGGGCGCGCGGGTTCCCCAAGGATCCGGTCATGGCGAGCGGTCAGTGCGGCCTGGCGGTGGACGACACGAAAGACCCCGCCACCTGGGCGCCGGTGACTGACTCAGCGCCGTGCCCCCGCTTCGAGGTGGGGCCGGCCTTCCAGAACGCGGGCGTGAAGGTTCATGATGTCACGACCGCCTTCGACGGGTTCACCACGGCCGCCCCCCTGACGCCGACGCGCCAGTTCCCCCGCCAGTCGTTCATGACGCCGGCCAACCCGACGCTCGACATGGCCACCGCCGTGCTCGATGCCATCAACTGCCACACGAGCGGCACCAACTGCGAGAAGACCTGGAAGGACACGGGGCTACGCAACATGAAGCCCGCCACGCTTGGCTTCAGCACGTTCGGGAGTGCCGACGCCTACGCCGTCAAGACGCGGGTCTACCTGCGGGCGCTAAAGGCGTATATCAATGACAAGACGTATCGTCATCCCGATAACGATCCAAAGCGCGCCGTGCACTTTGACGACGGCACAGCTCCCCACGGGACGCCAATGCTCGCGCGGGTCGACATCGTCGCTGACGCCAACGACAACGGCGTGAAGGACGGCGGGGAGCCGATTGACAAAACGACGGACCTGCTCCTCGGCGATCACTACGTCGCGAGCAGGTACGACCTGGATCTGAGCGCCATCGACACGACGAAAGACGGCTGCCCCGAGCTGCCGCTCGTGAGCGACCCGCAGGCGATCGCCCGGTGCTTCCCGACGACGGCCGAGGTCAGCGCGGGCGCGACGACGATCCCGGTTGCCAGCACGGCCGGCTTCCCGACCTCGGGGACGGCGCTCCTCAACGGGCGGGACAGCTTCACCTATACTGGCCTCACCGCCACGAGCTTCACGGGGGTCCAGGGCGTGGACGCGACCTGGCCGGCGGACACGAAGGTGATCCTGAAGGACTCCCCGCAGGCGACGTTGGACCAGATCGGCGTGGTCGTCGTGACGCACGAGCTGGGCCACGCTGTCGGCGCCAGGCACACCCTGGACACCTCGGACATCATGTTCGACGGGCTCTGGGACTGGCTCGACCGGAACTTCTCGGCGACGTCGGGCGGCCAGGTCCAGATCCACAACAAGAAGCTCCAGTGAGGACGGTCACCATGCGCACCCCAGGCCCCGCCCCTCGGTCCCTGGCGGCCCTCCTCCTCGCCGGCTGCCTGCTGGCGTTCCCCGAGGGCGCGCTGGCCCAGGCAGGAACCCCCCCGCCGCTCCGCGCGCGGCTCTTCTTCCAGACGGCCCCGCCGGATGCGACGTTCGCCCCGACCGACCCCATCCCGCTGGTCCTTCAGCTCGACAACCTGAGCGGCGGGTCCCTGACGACCACGGCCGGCTTCTCCGATGCCCCCCACTACCGTCGCCTCTTCTTCGAGCGGCCGTTCGCCGGAGGCTTCGTCACCAACACCACCGAGGTCCACGTCGAGACCACGACCAGCTTCTGTTTCGTGAGGGGCGGTGTGCTCCAGACCCCGACGGCGCTCCGCGTGCGCCGCGCCGAGGTGCTCGCTGCCAGGTTCTTCCGCGAGTACCGCTTCGACGCCCGCGCGTTCTACGACCTCCCGCCCGGACGCTATCAGGTAGTCGCCCAGATCCCGTTCGACACGTACTCCGTGTCCGCCAACGCGGTGATCACCAACTGCAACGATTTCCCGGGGCAGACCCTGCTGAACCTCGCGGCCTCGATCGACCAGGGCCGGCAGGCCTTCACCATCGTCTCGAACCGGCTGGATTTCACCGTCTCCTCCGCCAGGTTCGTGGGGTTTGGCACGCCCCTGGTCAACGACAGCGTCTGCGGGGCGACCCTCACCACCCCGGTCACCCCCTGCCGGACGTTCCGGTTCCGCAGCACGGTACCGGTGAAGTTCCAGCTCTTCGACGCCAACAACGTGGCGATCGGCACCACCGTCGCGACCATCAGGGTCACCCAAGTCGGCGGTGCCACGGTCGGCGACACGATCGACCTCGGCACCGGGGCGACGGACACCGGCAACACGTTCCGGTTCGATCCGGTCAGCAACCAGTACATCTTCAACCTGGACACCAAGGTGCTGGGCGCCGGGGTCTGGCGCATCGACGCGCGCCTGGACGACGGCGCCGTCCACTCGGTCCACATCGGCCTGCGCTGACGCCGCGGCTCGGCCGGGCGTCAGCCAGAGCCTGAAAGGAGGGGCAGATGAAACGAGTCGCAACGCTTCTCACGATCGTCGCGCTGGCACCGCTGCTCATGGGGGCAGGCGGCGAGCTCGGGACTCCCGTTCCGTCCAACTTTGTGTCCGTTGAGGCGTTCGGCTTTCGTGTCACGCTGGACACGCACGAGCCCGCCGACAGTACCACCGCCAAGGTGGGCTTCATCTCGATCCGGGATAAGCACGGGCGCACGGCCGACTCGACGTTCCTGTCCACCGGCCCGTACTTCCTCGGGTGCCGGACCGACTTGACCGTGTCACGCTTCGTCCAGACGTCGAGCGGGAGCCGTATCCGTCTCCAGGCGTGGATGGACTCCGATCTCGTGACCGCTCTTTTTGCTCAGTTGGGGACTCAGGTGGACAACGCGAATCGCATCCCCGCCATCAGCCAGCTAACGATCAACGTCTGCATGAACCAGCCGTTGGGGACGACCGCCGGCTGGCTCCTGATGGAAGGGACGATCGAGATCTTCGCCGCGCCGAAATAGGCTGGAGGATCAGCGCGCCAAAGTTCCAAAAGATACGGGACGGGGAGCCCGGACGGCGTGTCACGCCCGCGGGCTGACTCGTCTTTCTGGCGGGCTTCGGTGAGTAACGCGAGCGGCGTCTGTCCCACCGTGAGGATCGTCACTCTCACAATCACGCTGGTGGCAGCCCTTGTGTTGAGCCACCAACCGGTCCAGCCTCAGGGGGTCCGGGGCTCAGGGACCTACCGCCCTGAGGTCGTCGGCCGGGTCGGTGCAGTCGCGGCGGGGCGCCACTTCGCCGCTGAAGCGGGCATGCGGATGCTGGCGCGCGGCGGCAACGCGGTCGATGCCGGCGTCGCCGCGACCTTCGCCGCTGGAGTCACGGAGATCTCGCACTTCGGCATGGGCGGCGAAGTGCCGATCATCCTTTACCTCGCCGACCGGAGGGATGTCCTGGTCATCAGCGGGCAGGGTCATGCACCCGCAGCAGCCTCCGCCGATCTCTTCCGACGTCAAGGCGGGATCCCGAGTAATGGCCCATCTGCGGGGACGGTCCCAGCGGTCATCGACGCTCTGGCTATCGCCCTCGCTGAATTCGGCACTCTCTCCCTCGCCGAGGTGCTGGCCCCGGCGATCGCCCTGGCCGAGGAGGGGTTCCCCTGGTACGAGTTCCTGACGCGTTACCTGGAGCCACAGCTTGAGCGGATGCACCGCTTCCCCAGCGGCGCTCGCGTCTATCTCCAGGGGCCGGGCGGGACAATCCCTGCCCTAGGCAGTATCTTTCGCCAGCCTGATCTGGCCCGTACACTCCGGGCGCTCGTCGAGGAGGAGCAGCACCATCTGAGCCAGGGAAGGAGGGCGGCCATCTACGCCGCGCGCGATCGCTTCTACGGGGGCGACGTCGGGCAGCGGATCGCCAAAGCCGTCCAGGAAGCCGGTGGTCTTCTCACCCACGCCGATCTCGCCATGTACCGTGGGCGGGTCGAGCGCCCAACGCGCATCACCTTCCGGACCCGCCACGGCACATTTGAGGTGTTCAAGACCGGCTTCTGGGGACAGGGGCCGGTCCTTCTGCAGGCGCTTGCGCTCCTTCAGAGTTTCGACCTCGAGCGGATGGGACACAACTCCACCGAGTACATCCACACCGTCACCGAGGCGCTCAAGCTCGCGCTGGCTGACCGGGACGCCTTCTACGGCGATCCGGAATTCGCGAAGGTGCCAGCGAGCGGGCTCCTATCGGAAACGTACGCCGCCGAGCGTCGCAAGCTTATTGATCCATTGGCCGCGAACAACCTCCAGCGCCCGGGAGACCCGTGGAAGTTCGAGCCGCGCTCTGAGAGGAAACGGCCTGAGGTGGGCAGGGACCCGCGTGCCGGCGGACGAGAACGAACCCGTGCCGCCCTAAGCCCCCCACGCGACCCTGGCGTCCGACTCGCCTCTCCGGACACGACCACGGTAAACACCGCCGATGCGAAGGGGAACCTCTTCTCCGCGTCCCCCTCGTCAGCCTGGTTCTTCGGCGGCGTGTTCATCGCGGGGGACACGGGCGTGCCGCTCGGCAACCGGATGCAGGCCTTCGTCCTGGAGGAGGGCCATCCCAACATCGTTCACGGGGGGAAGCGTCCGCGGACGACGCTGACACCGACCATCGTGCTTCGAGACGGAAAACCCTACCTCGCCCTCAGCAGTCCCGGCGGCGACAGCCAGGACCAGCAGGCACTTCAGGTCTTCCTGAACATGGCCGTCTTCAACATGTCTCCCCAGGCGGCCATCGAGGCGCCGCGGTTCAACTCCTTCCACCACCGGCGGAGCTTCGGCGACCACCGGTTCATGGGGGGCGGGCTCGAACTCGAGGATCGCATCCCGCCAGGCGTGGTGGAGGCGCTCCGACGGCTCGGGCACCGGGTGAGCGTCGTGGGTCCCTTCATGATGGACACGGGCACTACGCTCGTGGGGGTAGAGCCGAAGCACGGTACGCTCTTCGGGGCCGCCGACCTGCGGCGCCAGCGGTTCGTGGTGGGTTGGTGAGCCCCCTCAGGCTGGGGAGCTGTCTGGAAGGGCGGCGAGAGCGGCCCGGACGCGAGAGGGCTCGTCGAGCGTGCCCAAGGTCTCAAAGAGAGCAAAGGCCCGCTCCAACAGCTGCCTCGCGAGGCGCGTGTCGCCCGTAGCCCGGTGCAGGTCGGCCTGGGCCACCAACGCTTTGGCCAGTTCGTTCCGCGCTCCCACCTCTTCCAGAATCCCTGTCGCTCTCTCCAGGTGCTCGGCGGCGGCCCTGGGATCGTCAGGCGTGAAGGACTGGCCGAGGAGCCGGTGTGCCATCCCTTCGGGCTGCCGGTAACCGACCTCCCGGCTGGTCGCGAGTACCTCTTCCAAAACCTGCCGCGCCCGCAATCGGTCCCCCTGGAGGAGGTAGCCCTCGGCAAGCCGGACAGCGAACACCGAGCGTGTATACCGCAGATGCGACTGGTCGAGCCACGCGACCGCTTCCGCAAGTTGCGCCGTTCCCGCGGCGACCTGCCCGGCCTTGACCAGACCGTATCCCTGCACGGCTTTGATCATCGCGGCGTCGAACGGTGTGGGCGATAGGGCGAGGGCCTCCTCACAGCACCTGAGGCCAGTCTCGGTGTCGCCCCTCTGAATATGCGTCGATCCGGTCCGCCACCAGCCGACTACCTTCAGGCGGAGGTCGTTCACCTCCTGCCCGTACTGAAGGGCCCGGTGGCAGTACTCGCCGCTCCGTGTCCACTCCCCGAGGGAGATAGAAGCCATGCTGAGGATCCACAGCGTCCGGCAGGCCCACCACACGTTGCCCCGGGCCTGGAAGATCGCCAAGGCGCGTTCGCCGGCCGCCACTGCGGCTGAGGGATCGCCGGCCTGGGCGTAGACGTGGGCAAGGCAGCACTCCGCGAACGCCCGAATCTCATCGAGGCCCGCAGCGTCCGCGATGGTGGAGGCCTCGCGGCAATAGGCCAGCGGAAGCTCCAGTCGCGCACCGGTGAGGGTGTGCAGATAACCAGTCCAGTAATACCAAGCCGCGCGCCGCCGAGGGTCCCCTGTCCCTTCCACCAGCCCGCGGATGGTTTCCAATGCCTGGACCTGCTCGGCGTGGCGGCCCTGGGCGAACTTGACCTCCGACTGCTTGAGGACGGCATCGAGGCGCCGCAGCCGGTTCGGCTCCGTATCCGGCATGGCGTCGAGGCGCTTGAGGGCGGCCTCGAAGTGGGCGAGCGCTTCGATGTTCGCCCAGCGCCGCTGGGCCTTCTCGGCAGCCCCGATGGCATAGTCGACAGCCTTCTCGGCTTCCGCGCTCTGGCCGAAGTGGTGAGCGAGCAGCTCGACCACCTCGTCTGTGCGCCCGGCGTGCAACTCTTCGAGCGCGACGCCTACGGCCGTGTGGTAGATTCGCCGTCGGCGCTCCAGGAGGCTGGCGTAGGCCACCTCCTGGGTGAGCGCGTGCTTGAAGCTGTACATCAGCTCGGGCTCCTCTGGGATCGGGAACACGAAGTCGAGTTGATGGAGGTCGCGCAGGCGATCCTCCACGCGCCCGTCGATCTCGAGAACGCGGGAGAGGAGAGAGACCCCGAAGCGTCGACCCACGACGGCCGCCACCTGGAGCGTGTGCTTCACCGGCTCCGCTAGCCGGTCGATGCGCGCCGCGATGATGTCGTGGATCGTCTCCGGCACCGCGACGTGCGTTCCCCTTAGGCGTGCCTCTCCGTTCTCGATGATGATGCCGTCGGTCTCCTGAAGCTGGCGGAGGATCTCCTCCACGTACAACGGATTGCCCTCGCCCTTCGCCAGCACAACCTGGAGCAGCGGCTCGGATACTCTCTCAGCGCCCAGAAGCGCGCGGGTCATCGCATGGGCGCCTCCGGTGTCGAGGCCCTCGAGGGCGATCGTCTCCGCCAGGGCCAGCCACGGCGCGGCGAAACCCGGCCTCGTCGTCAACAGCAGGAGGATCCGGTGCCCCGACAGGCCCTCTGCGAGATACCCGAGAAATTCCTCGGAGCTGGGGTCGAGCCAGTGCAAATTTTCGACCACGATAACAAGCGACGTCATCTCGCTCGCCCGAAGAAACAGGGTGCGCAGTATGCCGAATGTCCGTTCCTTGAGTTGGGCGCTTTCCAGGCGAATCAGGAACTCCGACGGCGCCGACGCGCCGACGAAATGGGCGAGCAGGATCGCTGGTTCTTCTCCCTCGACGCCCAGGGACCGAAGGCACGCCGCGATTCGGGTCCGGGTCGCCTGCTCAGGCATCCCTTCCCACAGCCCCAGGTAGCGCCCGAGGAGTTCCAGAATCGGACGGTAGGGCATGGAGCGGCCATAGGACACGCACGTCGCCTCCAGCTCCCGGACTCTAGTCCTGTCCAGGCGCCGCAAGAACTCGTAGAGCAGCCGGGACTTGCCTATGCCGGGGTCGCCCCTGACCAAGACAATGGCGCCCCGGCCGTCAGCCGCCCGGCCGTAGCCTTCCGCAAGCTGACGCACCTCGGCTTCGCGGCCCACCAACGGGGTCAGCCCTCGTTCCCGCGACACCTCCAACCTTGTCCGCCCCTGGATTTCACTCTTCACGGCATAGGCGCGGACTGGCTCAGCTTTTCCTTTAACGGAGAACTCCCCCAGGTCCTCGAAGGTGAAGAAGCCTTCGGTGAGATGTTGGGTGTGTCCACTGATCACAATCTGACCCGGCTGGGCGAGGCCCAGGAGTCGAAAGGCAAGATTGGTCGTATCTCCGACCGCCGTGTAGTCCATGCGGAGGTCCTTGCCGATCGCCCCGACGACCACGAGGCCCGTGTTGATGCCGACCCTGACCTGGAACTCCAGCCCGTAGGTGCGCCGCACATCGTCGTGGAGCGGCTGGAGCCCCTCCTGGACGGCCAGGGCGGCGCGCAGGGCGCGGTGCGCATGGTCTTCGTGGGCGATAGGGGCGCCGAAGAGGGCCATCACCCCGTCACCGAGGAACTGGTTGACCGTCCCTTCGTAGCGGTGCACGGCGTCCAGAGTCGCCTCGAAGGCTCGGTCCATCATCGCGTGCACATCCTCGGGGTCGAGACGTTCCGAGATCGCCGTGAAGCCGGACACGTCGGAGAACAGGACGGTCACCTGCTTGCGCTCGCCCTCGAAGGCAGCCCGCGTCTTTAGGATCTTCTCGGCGAGGTGCTTAGGGGTATAGGACTGAGGCGAGACGAAGCGGGCGCCGGGGGGCGCGGCGACGGGCGCGCCGCAGGAGCCACAGAACCTCTTCTCGGGAACGACCTCCGCGCCGCAGCTCGGGCAGACGAGCGGCGCCGGAACGCCGCACTCCTCGCAGAATCTCACGCCCGGCCGGAGCGGGGCGTGGCACCGGGGACACTGCATGCCGGCGCCTCCACGGGCTGGCCGACTCAGGATCACATCGGTGCGCCAAGCTTAGCCTCCTGACCTCCCGGAGTCAAGAAACCGCAGGAGTCAAAAAGGGGAAAGCGAGCGTCGGGCTCCCTTGCCCGCGCCCCTTCCGGCGTAAATGCCTTTCGAGCGCGGGCTTCGCCCGCGCAAACCGATTCCTGGGGGAGCGCTCGGAGGGGGCCGTCGAGGCCCCCTCCGATTGTGCTAGGATGCCCGCAGGTCGCCTCGGAACCGCTGAGAGGGCATGCCGTGCGGACAACCGACGTCGTCATCGTTGGTGGCGGGATCATCGGCGGCTCGATCGCCTACCATCTCCTCGCGCGGGACACGCGCCTGGGCGTCGTGCTCCTGGAAAAGGAGGCGGACGTCGGCACCGGCTCCACCGCCAAGGCGACGGGCGGGGTGCGGCATCAGTTCTCGACCGAGGCGAACATCCGCCTGACCCAGCTCTCGTACCGGTACTTCACCGATGCCGAGGCGATGCTGGGACGCTCGGTGGACTTCGTCTCTCACGGCTACCTCTTCGTGACGGCGGACCCTTCGACGCTGGCCCGGAGCCGGGAGGCGGTGACCTTGCAGCAGCGGCTCGGCGTGGCGAGCCAGGTCGTGGCTCCCGAGGAGATGAAGTCGCTCCTACCCCAGCTCAGGGTGGATGACCTCGTAGGCGGGACATTCTGCCCTGCCGACGGGTCGGCTGACCCTCACGGGCTCCTCCAGGCCTTCCTCGCGCGCGCGCGCGATCGCGGGCTCGAGCTTCGCACGGGTGAGGCCGTGACCGCCGTGCTCAGGAACCACGAGCGGGTCGCTGGCGTCGCGACGGTGAATGAGAGCTATCAGGCGCCGGTGGTGGTAAACGCGGCAGGTCCGTTTGCCGATCGGGTGGGGAAGCTGGCGGGTGTTGAAATTCCCTCGAGGCCCTACCGCCGCCAGGTGCTGGTCACCGAGCCGCTGCCTGACTTCCCCGAGGTCTTCCCGCTGATCGTGGACCTCGACACCGGCTGGTACGTGCACCGCCAGGGCAAGAGCGCGGTCCTCATGGGCGGGACCGACAAGGACAGCGCCCCGGGGCTGGATGCCACCGTGGACTGGGAGGCCTTCAACCTCGTCTTCGCCGCCGCCGGCAAGCGTGTCCCGCGGCTGGCTGAGGCGAAGGTGATGCGCGCGTACGCCGGGGTGCGCGACCTGACCCCCGACTACCATGGCATCCTGGGCGAGGCACCCGAGCTTCCGGGGTTCTACGTGGCCTGCGGCTTCTCGGGCCACGGCTTCATGCACGCCCCGGCGATCGGCCGCTTGATGGCCGAGCTCATCCTGGACGGCGCCGCCACCAGCATGGATATTGCGCCGCTCGCGCTGGGACGTTTCCGCAGCAGAGAAGCGGCTTCGGAAAGCATGATGTTCTAGGTTGGCACCTTGTTTGAGCGGGGCTACCGAGGAGCGGTGGACAGGCGGGCCAGTTTCAGGCCATACCGCTTCGCAAGCTTCTCGGCTTCGGTTCGGGGCAGCGGGCGGATGGGTGCCCCTCCACGCGTAATGTGGCGCTCCCGACGTACTCGATGAATCCACTCCAGGGACGGGGTTTCCCACGCTTCCTTTTGCGGCTCACGCTTCTTCATCACTGATCTCCCAGGGCGAGATTGTACGCCGCGGTCAGCGATAAGTGAAAACCTTTGTTTTTTTCTATGGTCGGCCTGGTGAGCGCAGGCGGGCGACGAGCGAGGCGTCGGCGGGCGGGAACGGATAGCGCTCGAGCTCGTCGGGGGCGGCCCACGCCATCGCCTGGCCCTCGCGCGGCGCGAGCTGACCGCTGGCCAGGCGGCACCGGAAGAAGTGGAGGACCACGGTCCGCTCGGGATACGTCCACGTGATGGTGTCCAGCTCCTCTCCCACGGTGACCTCGACGCCCAGCTCTTCCCGTAGCTCGCGCTGCAGACACGCCGGCAGCGTCTCGCCCGGCCTGAGCTTCCCTCCGGGAAACTCCCAGAGACCCTCCAGGTGGCCTTTCCTCCGGCGGGTGATCAGGTAGCGGCCGTCGGCCTCGATGACAGCGGCGGCAACAACGGTAGGCGCAACCGGCGAGGGCTCGGTCGCCATGTCAGGACCGGACGAGGGGATAGGCCCTGCAGAATGCCCTCATCGGGCAGGGGAGGCAGCGAGGCTTGCGCGGGGTGCACCAGGTGGCGCCGAAGTCCATCAGCGCCTGGTTGAAGTCATAACCCCGACCGCGCGGCACCAGCGCGGCGGCGAGCTCCCAGAGCGCGCCCTGGCCCTTCAAGCGCTTCAGCCGGCGTGGACCGAGGAAGACCCGTCCCAGAACGCGCTTGACGTTCGTGTCCAGGATCGGCGCGTCCCGGCCGAAGGCGAAGGAGAGGACGGCCCCGGCCGTGTAACGGCCGATCCCCTTGAGCTGCCGGAGGGCCTTCTCGTCGGCAGGGATCCGCCCGTCGTAGCGGGCCAGGGTCTCGCGCGCGATCCCGTGGAGGTGGACCGGCCGGATGTTATAGCCGAGCGGGTACCACGTCCGCTTCACCTCGCGGAGCGGGGCACGGGCCAGGACATCGAGGGTCGGATACCTGGCGAGGAACTCGTGATACTTCGGGATGACCCGGTCGACCTGGGTCTGCTGGAGCATGATCTCGGAGACCAGGATCCTGTACGGGTCACGGGTTCGGCGCCAGGGCAGGTCGCGCCGGTGGCGCCGGTACCACGCCAGGAGCCGGCGCTGGAAGCGCGCGCGGACTCGCGGCGCGGGCCTCACTGGACCACCTTCACTCATGAGTTCGCGCCATCGCTTTCGAGCGCGGGCTTCGCCCGCGCAATCTACTCGGGCCTCGCCTCGTGGCTGCCAGTTCGGGCCTCGCCTCGTCGCGGGCGCAGGCGATGAACCTGCCTGCGCCGACGCGTCTCGGCTCGAACTGCCACGCCTGCGGCTCGTCGGGAGCCCCTCGGCTCGAACTGCCACGGGGGAGGCATCGGAAGGGGCGGGGACCCGGGCATCCACGCAGAAGGCGTGGGGGGCCTGGGTGGCCCCCCTCCGAGGCAGTTCACTCCTCCTCCCTGAAGCGGGTCACCGTGAACCGGTAGAGGTTCACCGGCTCGTGGGGGCCGATCCCGGCCTTCACCCGCGCGATGGCAACCTGCTGCTCGCGTGAGGTGACGCCCTCGAGGGCCGGGAGCAGCACGCCGCGGCGTCTGCCGCTCTCGACGACCACGCCGTACTGCTCAGGATCCAGCTCGTCCTCGCCGCTCACCTGAACGAGGGGCCCGAGGATATCCACCTCGTAGGACAGGCCGGGGAGCTCCTCCGGCGAGACCGCCGGAAAGCGCGGGTCGCTCACCGCTGCGGCGACGGCGTTGGCGATGACCTCTTCGGCGAGCGTGGGCTTGGTCGGGAGGAGCGTCCCGATGCAGCCGCGGAGCGTCCTGTCCACGCGAAGGCTCACAAAGACGGCGCCGGCATCCTTCAACGCGGGAGGCGGATCGGCGGGCGGGGGGAGGAATCCACCCGTCCGGACGTAATGCTCGACCGCCTGGCGGGCCAGGCTGAGGATTTCCGATCCCGGGTTCTCCATCGGCGGCCTCCGGCTCTTATCATGAGCGCGCGGCGCGTCCGCTGGCAAGTTGACATCCGCGGAGGCGGGGCCGACAATACGTTCGATGCCGAACATGCTCGCGCTTCACGAGCTTCACCTCGCCGTCGGCGGTCGCATGCGAGAGGTGTGCGGCTGGGTCTTGCCCGCGGACTACGGGGACCCGGTGGCAGAACACCACGCCGTGCGCGAGGCTGTGGGGCTCGTCGATCGAACGCTGGTCGGCAAGGTGGACGCCACCGGTCGCGATCGGGTGACGTTTCTGCAGGGCATGCTCACCAATGACTTGAAGGCGCTCGCCCCGGGCCAGGGCTGTCCTGCCGCGTTCCTGGACGCCCACGGGAAGGTTCAGGGGCTCCTCGTGGTCCTGGTGCTCGAGGACCGCCTGCGCGTCGAGCTGCCGCCGGGGATGACGGAGAAGATCCTCCAGACGCTGGACAAGTTCTTGATCTCGGAGAAGGTCACCTTCGCCGACGTGACTGAGGCCTTCGCCCTCTTTGCCCTTCACGGCCCGAAAGCCGCGGCGGTCCTCGCCGCGGCGACGGGCGGAGCTGTGAGCCTGGCGCCGTATCAGCACGCCGAGAGCGCGGTGGGGAGTCTCCCGGTGCGCGTCTGCCGGAGGGACGAGCTGGGCGTTCCGGGCTTTCACGTCTGGGTCGCCGCCGAGCAGGCTGCGGACCTCTGGCGCAGTCTGATAGAGGCAGGCAAACCTCACGGTCTCCGGCCCGTGGGGGCGACGGCGCTCGCCGCGCTCCGCGTCGAGGCCGGCGTTGCCTGCTTCGGCCACGACGTGGACGAGACCACGCTCCTCATGGAAGCGCCCCTCGAGCACCTGGTGAGCTACACCAAGGGCTGCTACGTCGGCCAGGAGGTCGTGGCCCGGATCAAGTACCGGGGTCATGTCAACCGCTCCCTCACCGGCCTCACCCTGGAAGGCTCGGAGGTGCCGGCTGCCGGGGCGGTCGTCTTCGTCGAGGGCAAGGAGGTCGGTCGCGTGACCTCTCCGGTGAGCTCGATCGTCCTCAACCGCCCGATCGCGCTCGCGTACATCCGTCGGGAGCACCTGGAGCCCGGGACTCGGGTCGCGGTCAGTCACCGCGAGTCGACGATCCTGGCTCGAGTGACGGCGCTGCCGTTTGTGAGCCCTGCCTGAGCCAGAGGGGCGTTTCATGAGCAGTCAGCCCGCCGGGAGCCAGCACACCAATCGTCTGAGTCGAGAGACGAGCCCTTACCTCCTCCAGCACGCGCATAACCCCGTGGACTGGTTCCCGTGGGGCCCCGAGGCTTTCGAGACGGCCAGGGCCGAGGACAAGCCGATCCTCCTCTCGGTCGGGTACTCGGCCTGCCACTGGTGCCACGTGATGGAGCGCGAATCGTTCGAGGACCCCGAGATCGCGCGACTCATGAACGAGCTCTTCGTCAACATCAAGGTGGACCGCGAGGAGCGTCCCGACGTCGACCAGATCTACATGCAGGCGGTCCAGTCGATGACGGGGCACGGCGGCTGGCCGATGACGGTGTTCCTGACCCCCGACGGCGTGCCGTTCTACGGGGGAACATATTTCCCGCCCCAGGACCGCCACGGGCTCCCGGCCTTCCCGCGCGTCCTCGGGGCCGTCGCCGACGCCTACCGGGAGAAGCGGGGAACCGTGGTCCAGGCCGGGCACCAGCTCGTCGAGCAGATCCGTCAGGCCGAGCGGCTCAGGGGCGCGGCGACGCTGCTGACCGACGAGATCCTCTTCTCCGCCTTCCAGTACCTCTCCTCCGAGTTCGACGAACGGGATGGCGGCGTCGGTCACGCCCCCAAGTTCCCCCAGCCGATGATCTGGGAGCTGGTCCTCCGCTTCTGGAAGCGCACGGGGAATGCCCGCGCCCGCCAGATGCTCACCCACACGCTCACGCGGATGGCGCGCGGCGGGATCTACGACCAGCTCGGCGGCGGCTTCCACCGCTACTCGGTGGACGCGCAGTGGCTCGTCCCCCATTTCGAGAAGATGCTCTACGACAACGGCCAGCTCGCGCGCCTCTACCTCCACGCCTGGCTGGCCACGCGGGACGCCGAGTACCGGCACATCGCCGAGGAAACGCTGGACTACATCGGGCGCGAGATGACGCACCCGGACGGCGGCTTCTACTCGGCCCAGGACGCAGACTCGGAAGGCGAGGAGGGGAAGTTCTTCCTCTGGACGCCCGACGAGATCCGCGAGGTTCTCCGCGCGGGCGACGAGGCGCGCGCGGCGCTCGGCTACTGGGGGGTGGCGGACGGCCCCAACTTCGAGGGCAGGAACATCCTGTTCGTTCCCCGGGGCCCTGCCGAAGTGGCGGCCGAGCTGGGCGGGTCGGAGGCGGAACTGGCCGCGCTCCTCTCCCGGGTGCGGGAGCGGCTCTACGCAGCCCGGGAGCGGCGGGTCCACCCCGGCCGCGACGACAAGGTGCTGGCGGCGTGGAACGGGCTGACGTGCCGCGCCTTCGCCGAGGCGGGGCGCGCTCTCGGCCGCCCGGACTACACCGAGACGGCGGTTCGGAACGCCGAGTTCATCCTGGGGGCCATGCGCAAGGACGGACGCCTGCTCAGGAGCTGGAAGGACGGCGAGGCGAAGCTCCTCGGCTATCTCGAGGACTACTCGATGGTCGCGGACGCGCTGCTGGCGGTGTACGAGGCGACGTTCGATCTCCGGTGGCTCGCGCAGGCGCGCGATCTCGCCGACGAGATGCTCCGCCTCTTCTGGGATGCGGAGCGCGAAGGCTTCTTTGACACCGGCGTGGACCACGAGCGGCTCGTCGTCCGGCCCAGGAACCTCTTCGACAACGCGGTGCCGTGCGGGAGCTCGGTGGCGGCCGAGGTGCTCCTGCGGCTGGCGCTCTTCACGGGCGAGGAAGTGTACGAGCGCCTGGGGCTACAGGCGCTCCGTCCCATGGCGGATCTGATCGAGCGCTACCCCGGGGGCTTCGGCCGCTGGCTCTCGGCGCTGGACTTTCATCTGGGCCCTGTCGTCGAGGTGGCCCTTGTCTGGCCCGTGAGCGGCGACGGCCTGGATGGCCTCTTGCGGGAGGTCTTCGATCGCTATCTCCCGAACCGGGTCGTGGCCGGTCGGGAGGAGGGGAGTAGACCCGTGGGCGGAGGCATCCCGCTCCTGGAGGCGCGCTCGACGGTACAGGGCAAAGCGGCGGCCTACGTCTGCCGCCGTTACGTCTGCCAGGCGCCGACGACCGATCCGGAGGTGCTGGCGCGCCAGCTCGCTGGGGAGGTATAATACAAGTGTCGCCGCGGGGGGAGGTCACCTGAGAACCGGGTGCGGCCCGGGACCCCTCGAACCTGATCTGGATAATCCCAGCGAAGGGAACGCGGCGGACGAGCGTGCAGCACGAGACCGCACCCATGGTGCGGTCTTTTGTTTCGCTTTTCCCTCTCCCCGATGCGAGAGGGTCAGGTGAGGGGAGAGATCAGGCTGGATGAAGGTCACGGTGAACGGAAACGCCATGGAGGTGGCCGACGGGGTCACGGTCGAGGGGCTCTTGGCTCAGCTCGACGTCCGGCGAGACTACACCGCCGTGGCCCTGAACCGTGAGGTGCTCCCGAAACACTCTCACGCGAAGACCGTGCTCCGGGAGGGAGACTGGGTAGAGATCGTCCATCCCATGCAGGGAGGGTAGGGTGATGACCGATACGCCACTGGTTCTGGGAGGCAAAGAGTTCGACTCCCGGCTCATCGTCGGGACAGGCAAGTATCCGTCCTTTGAGATGATGCGGGAGGCTATCGAGGCCTCGGGGGCCCGGATCGTTACGGTCGCCGTGCGCCGCGTCAGCCTGCCCGGGAAGGGTGAGTCGCTGCTCGACTACATCGACCCCTCCCGCTACACCCTCCTGCCCAACACCGCCGGATGCTACACCGCCGATGAGGCGGTCCGGACCGCTTATCTTGCACGGGAAGCGGGCCTCGGGGAGATGGTGAAGCTGGAGGTCATCGGCGACCCGCGCACGCTCTTCCCCGACGTCCAGGGGCTGCTCGAGGCCACGAAGATCCTCGCGCGCGAAGGCTTCACCGTCCTCCCGTACACCAATGACGACCCCGTGCTGGCCAAGAAGCTCGAGGACTCCGGGGCCGCCGCGGTAATGCCCCTCGGGGCGCCGATCGGGTCCGGCCTTGGCCTCCGCAATCCGTACAACATCAAGATCATTTTGGAAACCATCACGGTCCCTGTGATCGTGGATGCCGGTGTCGGGACGGCGTCGGATGCCGTGATCGCGATGGAGCTCGGCTGCGACGGCGTCCTCATGAACACCGCCATCGCGGGCGCCAAGGATCCCGTGGCCATGGCGCGCGCGATGAAGCTGGCCATGGAGGCCGGGCGCCTGGCGTTCAAGGCGGGACGGATCCCAAAGAAGCTCTACGCCACCGCCTCCTCCCCGATCGAGGGGATCCCCGAGTGGGGCCCGACGAGTTGAACGCCGTAGCATGGAGTTCTCACAGGGCGGGTGGTAGACTTGCGTGCAGGGAAGCAGAGTGATGGTGACGCGGGTGATCCTGACTTACAAAGACTATGAGGCCCTCCCAGCCGATGGCCGGCGCTACGAGGTGCACGAGGGAGAGCTGTCGATGACCCCGGCGCCGAGTCCTAAGCATCAGGAACTGGCTGGTAACCTCTTCGTGGCCTTGAATCAGCATGTGAAGGCGCGGGATCTAGGAAAGGTTTTTTTCTCGCCGATCGACTGTATTCTGAGCGACATCACCATCGTTCAGCCCGACATCGTATACCTCGAGACTGGACGGCTGTCGGCCATCAGCGCCCGCGGCATCGAGGGCGCGCCGACTCTCGTGATCGAGATCCTCTCGCCGTCCACCGCCCAGATCGATCGAGGCGCGAAGTTCCAGCTCTACGCGCGGCATGGCGTACCATACTACTGGATCGTGGATCTCGAACCCCGGAGCATCGAGGCGTACAGCTTGACCGGGGGCGCGTACCAGCTCACCGCGCGTGCGAGTGGAGGAGAGCCGGTCTCGCTCCCGCCATTCCCCGACCTGGAGCTGGTCCCGGCCTCCCTTTGGCCCTGATCTGACTCACGAGCCTCGCTGAGGCGGGGAGATCGCCATGAGGCTCAGGACCACCGCGCTCATCGCCACCCTCGCCCTCGGCAGCCTCGCGGCGCCGCTCGCCGCCGACGCGCAGCAGGCGGGGACGGTGCCGCGGATCGGTGTCCTCGGGACCCCGGACGCCCCTGCCTTTCAGCACTTATGGGAAGCCTTCCGGCAAGGGCTGCGCGACCTTGGATACGTTGAGGGCCAGAGCATCGCCATCGAATCGCGCTCTCCGTTGGGTAGATGGGAACGGCTCCCCGACCTCGCGGAGGAGCTCGTTCGTCTGAAGGTGGATGTCATCGTCGCAGCATCTGCTCGAACATCTAGGGCTGCCAAACAGGCGACCGGCACGATCCCGATCGTCATGATGAGCGGCGATCCTATTGCGGACGGATTGGTCAGCAGTCTCGCCAGGCCGGGCGGGAACGTCACCGGGCTATCCACGCAGGGCACCGACGTCGTCGGGAAGGAGTTGGAGCTCCTCAAGGAGGCCATCCCCCGCCTTTCCCGAGTGGCCATCCTATGGAACCCGAACAATCCATTCCACGCCACGCAGGTGAGAGAGGCGGAGGCCGCCGCCCGGGCGTTGGGGATGCAGCTTCAAAGCGTTGAGGCGCGCCGCCCCAAGGATTTCGACGGGGCGTTTTCGGCGATGGGGAAAGCGCGGGTGGACGCGCTCTTCGTCCTAGCGGATGGCACGGTGTTCCTTCAACATCGCGCCATGATCGCAGACCTCGCGGCAAGGAGACGCCTGCCAGCGATGTACGCGAGGAGAGAGCACGTCGAGGCGGGCGGCCTCATCGCGTACGGGGCCGACCGTCGCGAGCTATTCCGCCGCCTCGCCGTCTACGTCGACAAGATCCTCAAAGGCGCCAAGCCAGCCGACCTGCCCGTAGAACAGCCGACGAAGTTCGAGCTAATCATCAACCTGAAGACCGCCAAGGCCCTGGGCCTCACGATCCCGCAGTCCGTCCTCTTCCGGGCCGACCACGTGATCCAGTGAGCAGCACGCGTTATGCCCCCAAGGAGAAACAGAAGCTCCCCTTGACAGTTTCTAAAGAGGAACTACAATGTAGTCATCCATGAGACTGGCGATTGGAACGAACTCAAAGACTGAGGAGGCCCTGAAGATGGCGAAGGCCAAAAGGGTGATGGAGTCGCTCGACACTCCTGTTTCGGTCCGTTTTGGAAAGGGCGAGGAGCCGATGGTCCGAGTGTTGCGGGCGCGAGCCAAGGCGGGCAAGCGATCCCTCTCGGAACAGATCAAGTACTACGCGCACCTGGGGATGGTGGCAAAGGATAACCCGGACTTGCCCATGGCCTTCATCGAGGGTGTTCTTGAGGGCCTGGAGGAGAGCCGGGCGGGGCTTGCCATCCCCTACCAGTGGGGGATTGTGAGGTAGCCGGTGCCCCAGCGCCGTGCTCCAACGCGGACAGTTCAGGCGGTTCCACGCTTCATGAAGTCAAAGCGCCGGCTACCGGAAGCGGTGCAGGAGGAGGTGGATGCGCAGGTCCGCGTCCTCATCGAAAATCCCCTCCACGGCGAGCCGAAGGCAGGGGCGCTAAAGGGTGTGAGGGTCGTGAAGTTCAAGGTTGGAGTCCAGCAATATCTTTTGGCCTATCAGTTTTTCCCCAAACCCAACGTGATCGAACTTTTGGACGTGGGTGTTCACGAGAATTTCTACAGGGACCTGCAGACGTATCTCGACAGCCGGTAGACACGGGGTAATCTCCGTCCTATGCCTCTACGGTCACCCGGCCATCCTCATCCGGGCGGACCAGCTGATCCAGTGAGCATGCGCCAGCTCGATTTTCGCCTCTATCTCGTGACTGACCGGCATCAGACCAGGGGGCGGGCACTCGCCGACGCGATCGAGGAGTGCCTCGGCGCGGGCGTCAGGGCAGTCCAGTTCAGGGAGAAGGACCTGGGAGCTGCCGAGCTTCTCGCTCTGGCTCAGCCACTCCGTGAGCTGACCCGGCAGGCAGGGGCCAGGCTTTTTATCAACGACAGGGTAGACGTCGCCCTGGCGGCGGACGCTGATGGCGTCAGCATCATGCGGAGTGTGGAGTTCTCCCCGGGGTGAGTGATAGACTTGCGCGCGAGGAAATGGAGTGATGGGGACGCGGGTGATCCTGACTTACAAGGACTATGAGGCCCTCCCAGCCGATGGCCGGCGCTACGAGCTGCACGAGGGAGAACTGTCGGTGACCCCGGCGCCGAGTCCTGCGCATCAGCGCGTTCTGCGCAAGCTGCTGATGATAGTGAACCCGTATGTGGAGGCTCATGGCCTGGGCGAGGTTTTCGTAGCCCCGATCGACTGCATCCTGAGCGACACGACGGTCACACAGCCCGACATTGTGTACCTGGAATCCGCGCGGCTGTCGGCCATCAGCGCCCGCGGCATCGAGGGTCCGCCGACTCTCGTCATCGAGATCCTCTCGCCGTCCACCGCCCAGATCGATCGGGGCGCGAAGTTCCAGCTCTATGCGCGGCACGGGGTACCGCACTACTGGATCGTGGATCTTGAAGCCCGGAGCATCGAGGCGTACAGCTTGAGCGGAGGCGCGTACCAGCTCACCGCGCGTGTGAGTGGATCAGAGCCGGTCTCCCTCCCGCCATTCCCCGACCTTGAACTGGTCCCCGCCTCCCTCTGGCCCTGACCGGGTTCACGAGCCTCGCTGAGGCGGGGAGATCACCATGAGGCTCAGGACCGCCGCGCTCGTCGCCACCCTCGCCCTCGGCAGCCTCGTGGTGCCACTCGCCGCCGACGCGCAGCAGGCGGGGAAAGTTCCCCGCATAGGGTTTCTCTATCCGGTCTCGGCAGCCTTGGCTTCCTCCCGAACGGAGGCGTTCGTCCAAGGGCTGCGCGAATTCGGCTACATTGAGGGCCAGAATATCACCATCGAGTGGCGTCTCTCGGAGGTGCCGGCCGACCGCCTCTCCGAACTCGCTGCCGAGCTGGTCCGTCTCAAGGTGGACGTGATCGTGACGGGCGGCACTCCAGCGGCCTTTGCCGCCAGGAAAGCAACGAGCACGATCCCCATCGTTATGTCATCGGTCGGCGACCCTGTTGCGACTGGGCTCGTCGCCACCCTTGCGCGGCCAGGGGGAAATATCACAGGGCTGAGCCTCGTTTCTCCGGATCTAGCCGGGAAACGACTCGAGCTGATTAAAGAGTCTGTTCCTGGACTTTCCCGCGTGGCCATCCTTGTGAATTTGGCGAATCCGATCCAAAAAGTCGTGTTGGGACAGACGGAGGTTGCCGCACGGTCCCTTGGAATGCAGCTTCAACCCGTGGATGTCCGCGATCCTCGCGAACTCGAGAGTGCCTTCGCAGCCATGGCCAAGAGGCGTGCGGGCGCGGTCATTGTGCCGTTTGACCCGATTTTCTTTTCCAATCGCAGACGCATCGTGGACCTCGCGGCAAAAAGCCGGCTGCCGGCGATCTATTTCGACAAAGGGTACGTGGAGGCCGGAGGGCTCATGGCCTATGGGCCGAATATCGCTGATCTGGCCCGCCGCGCCGCCACCTACGTCGATAGGATCCTCAAGGGTGCCAAGCCCGCCGACCTGCCCGTCGAGCAACCGACGCGCTTCGAGCTGGTGATCAACCTGAAGACCGCCAAGGCCCTTGGGCTCACGATCCCCCAGTCCGTCCTCTTCCGAGCCGACCACGTGATCCAGTGAGTGGGAACCCGACTAACGGTGTACTCGGGAAAGCAATGCCCATTCCGTGGAAGTCCGCCCCGCGGGAATGCTAAACTGCCAGCCATGGAAGGAGAGCCATGCCGACTCGCGTGACGCTGACATACAAGGACTACGAGGCGCTCCCGGCCGATGGCCGGCGCTACGAGGTGCACGAGGGAGAACTGTCGATGACCCCGGCGCCGAGTCCTAAGCATCAGCAAGTTGCTCGTAACCTTTCTCTGGTCCTGCATCAGCACGCCAAGACCCACGGGCTAGGGGAGGTTCTGTTTTCGCCGATCGACTGTATTCTGAGCGACATCACAATCGTTCAGCCTGACATCGTCTACCTTGAAACCGGACGGTTGTCAGCCATCAGCGCCCGCGGCATCGAGGGCCCGCCGACTCTCGTCATCGAGATCCTCTCGCCGTCCACCGCCCAGATCGATCGGGGCGCGAAGTTCCAGCTCTATGCGCGGCACGGCGTACCATACTACTGGATCGTTGATCTCGAAGCCCGGAGCATCGAGGCGTACAGCTTGAGCGGAGGCGCGTACCAGCTCATCGCGCGTGTGAGTGGAGCAGAGCCGGTCTCGCTCCCGCCATTCCCCGACCTGGAGCTGGTCCCGGCGTCCCTTTGGCCCTGAGCTGATTCACGAGCCTCGCTGAGGCGAGGAGATCACCATGAGGCTCAGGACCGCCGCGTTCGTCGCCACCCTCGTCCTCGGTAGCCTCGCGGCGCCGCTCTCTGCGGACGCGCAGCAGCCGGCGAAGGTCGCGCGGATTGGGGTGCTGAGTGGGGCGTCTGTATCCGCAGTCGCCGACCGCTTGGCAGCCTTCGGTCAAGGCCTCGGCGAACTGGGATGGAGTGAGGGCCAGAACGTTGTCATAGAGAGGCGATATGCGGAGGGAAGATACGAAAGGCTCCCCGAGCTAGCCGCCGAGCTGGTCCGGAGCAAGGTGGACGTCGTCGTGGCGGTGGGCAATGCCGACATCCGTGCTGCCAAGCAAGCCACCACGACGATCCCCATTGTGATGGTGATTGCGATCGATCCGGTCGGCCAGGGGCTCATCGCGAGCCTGGCACGGCCGGGGGGGAACATCACGGGGTTGAGCTACGATCTCGACCCGGGGATAGCCGGCAAGAAGCTGGAGTTCCTGAAGGAAGTCGTTCCAAAGCTTTCGCGGGTCGGCGGCCTGATCGATCCTGGCCTACCAGGAATCGCCATCTACCGGAAGGAAGCCGAAGCCGTCGCGCCCAGGCTAGGCCTGACGATCGAGCATGTGGAGGTCCGAGGGCCGACCGATTTCGAGAACGCGTTTGCTGCCATGGTCCGGCAGCGCGCCCAGGCGCTCTTGGTATACGGATCGCCCTTGATCTTCACGCATCTGCGCCAGATTGTCGACCTGGCGGCGAAGCACCGGCTGCCCGACATTTACGCACTCAGAGAGGCTGTGGAGATGGGGGCGCTGATGTGCTATGGGCCGAAAATCCGCGATAACTATATCCGCGCCGCCACCTATGTGGACAAGGTTTTGAAAGGTGCCAAACCTGCCGACTTGCCGGTCGAGCAGCCGACCAGGTACGAATTGTTGGTCAATCTCAAGCGGGCCAAGGCCCTCGGCCTCACGATCCCGCAGTCCGTACTGTTCCGGGCGGACAAGGTAATCGAATGAGGTGGGGCCGAGGCGGCGGGGCGCACATGAGGGTCAGAGCTATCGCGCTCACTCTCACCCTCGCCCTCGGCCTCTTCTCCCCGCCGCTCTCCGCCGACGCGCAGCAGACGAAGAAAATGCCTCGGATCGGTTATCTGAGTATCGCCTCTGCGCCGGACACCCATGAAGGCTTCCGGAAAGGGCTGCGGGAGCTTGGGTATATTGAGGGCCAGAACATCACCATTGAGGTTCGGTATGCGGCGGGCAAAGCAGACCGGCTCCCCGACTTGGCAGCTGAACTGGTCCGCCTCAAGGTGGACGTCATCGTCGCCGTCGGTACACCGGACGCCTTGGTGGCCAAGAAAGCGACCCAGACGATACCGATCATTACAGTGGCATCTGGCGACCCTGTTGGTTCCGGGCTTGTCGCCAGCCTCGCGCGGCCAGGCGGGAACGTGACGGGGTTGAGTTCGTCCCCCGGCCCCGAGATGAGCGGCAAGCAGCTCGAGCTGCTCAAGGAGGCCGTTCCCGAGCTTACCCATGTAGTGGTGCTCGCCAATCCGGCGAATCCACCTACCGCTGGTTCTTTAAGGGAGACCGAACGGGCGGCCCGCTCGCTGGGGGTACAGCTTCGCATCGTCGAGGCACGAGGCCCCAACGACCTCGACGGCGCATTCTCAGCGATAAAGAAAGAGCGGGCTGGCGCTCTCCTTGTGATAGCCGACCCGGTGCTTGTCAATAACCGAAGTCGGATCGTTGCCTTCGCGGCAAGCAGTCAGCTTCCCGCTATGTATCCGTAC
>JACQWB010000211.1 GCA_016209385.1 Candidatus Rokuibacteriota bacterium | reverse complement strand
CTTGAACGCAGCCACCTGGATGATCACCGAGCCCGCCTCCACCACGTAGAGCCCCCCGATCAGCGGGAGCAACAGCTCGGCCTTGGTGAGGACCGCCAGGGTTCCGATCGCGCCGCCGAGCGCCAGCGAGCCCACATCCCCCATGAAGACCTGAGCCGGGTAGCTGTTGAACCAGAGAAAGCCCATCGCCGCCCCGACGAGCGCGCCGCAGAAGACGGTCAGCTCGCCCGCACCCTTCACGTTCAGGATCTGCAGATAGTCGGCGGCCTTGAAGTTGCCGGTCAGGTACGCGATCACGGCGAAGGCGCCGCCGGCCATGATGACGGGGCCGACCGCGAGGCCGTCCAGCCCGTCGGTCAGGTTCACCGCGTTGGACGCCCCCACGATCACGAGGAGCGCGAACGGGATCCAGAACCAGCCGAGCGGGATCAACCACCCCTTGAGGAACGGGACCGCGAGGACCGTCGAGAACCCGGCGGGCGGGAAGAAATAGAGGGAGCCCAGGAGCAGGACGATGAGCAGGATTTGGGCGCCGAACTTCTGGCCAGCGGAAACCCCTCTCCGGGTGCGGAGCTTCCGCCAGTCGTCCCAGAGGCCGATCAGCCCCAGGCCGGCGGTCGCGGTGACGATCACCCACACGTAGCGGTTCCTCAGGTTCCCCCACAGGAGCGTCGAGAGCAGGATCGCCGAGAGGATGAGGATGCCGCCCATCGTGGGGGTCCCGGCTTTGCCCCGGTGGCGCTCCGGCGTGTCCTCGCGGATGGTCTCGGTGCCCGCCTGGAGCGCGCGGAGCTTTCGGATCAGCCAGGGGCCGAGCACGAAGGAGATGAGCAGCGCGGTCACGGTCGCCATCGCCGTCCGGAACGTGATGTACCGGAAGACGTTGAAGATGATGTGTTCCTTGGCCAGCGGCGCGAGGAGATGAAAGAACATGCCTCATTCGCCTCCTCCGAGCCGGGCCACCAGGGCATCTACCACGCGCTCCATCCGCATCCCCCTGGATCCCTTCACTAACAGGGTGTCCCCGGGAGCGAGCCGCTTGAGGAGCAGCGCCACCGCCTCCTGGAACGTCTCCACGTGGCGGCTCTCGAGGAGGCCCGCGTCGCGAGCCGCCTCCGCGGCGTGGCGCATCAGGGAACCCACGCCGACGAACTCGGCAGCGCCGCACTCGGCCACCAGCCGGCCGACGTCGCGGTGCGCAGCCGCCGCGCTGTCGCCGAGCTCCAGCATGTCGCCGAGGGCCACGAGGAGGCGCCCGGCACCGCGCGCGGGCGCGAGGGCGGCGAGGGCGGCCCGCACGGACGCCGGGTTGGCGTTGTAGGTGTCGTCGAGGATCCGGATGGAGCCCGCACGCCGCCAGACCAGGCGCCCCTTCAGGGGACGCGCGGCCTCGAGGCCAGCGGCGATCTCGTCGAGGGAAAGACCGAGCGCGACCCCGGCCCCGGCGCTGGCGAGCGCGTTGGTCACGTTGTGGGGTCCGAGAAAGGCCAGCCTGACGGCCCGCCTTCGGCCGTCGATCTCAAGCGTGAAGCCGATGCCGTCCGCGCGCTCCTGAAGCTCTCCGACCGCGCGGACCCGCGCGTCGCGGGCGAGCCCGACGACGATGACCCGCCCTCGGGCGTCCCGGGCCATGGCCCGCACGCGCGGGTCGTCGCCGTTCAGGACCACGCTCCCCTCCTCGAAGACCGCGCGGACGAGCGCGGCCTTCTCCTCTCTCACGCCCTCGAGCGTCTTGAAGAACTCCGTATGCACCACCGCCACCGTCGTCACCACCGCCACCGTCGGCCGGCAGAGCTCCGCAAGGTAGGCGATCTCCCCCGGTTGATTCGCCCCCAGCTCCAAGACTGCCGCTTCGTACTCGTGGGAGAGCCCTAAGAGCGTGAGGGGAAGCCCCCACTGATTGTTGAAGCTGGCGGCGGACTTGAGCACCGACCAGCGCGTCCCCAGCACCGCCGCCGTCATCTCCTTCGTCGTCGTCTTCCCGTTGGAACCGGTCACGGCGACCACGGGAATGTCGAAACGGCTCCGATGGAAGCCCGCAATCCGTCCCAGAGCCCGGGTCGTGTCCTCGACCAGCACGACGGGGACGCCCGCCGGCACCTCGTCGGGCAGCTGGTGCACGACGAGACAGGACGCCCCTCGGCCCGCCGCCTCGGCGAGGAAGGCGTGCCCGTCCAGGTGGTGCCCCTTGATCGCGAAGAAGGCCTCTCCCACCCTGAGGGTCCGGGTGTCGACGGACACACCCGTCACGGGGATCCCCAGGTCGCCCCCGACCAGGGCGCCGTGGGTGGCTCGAACCACGTCCTGCACCGTGAAGCGCGGCATGCGTCTGCCTAAGGCGATCGCGCCTCGAGAATCTGACGCGCCACAGCCCGGTCGTCGAAGGGGAGCACCTCGGAGCCGATAAGCTGGTACGTCTCGTGGCCCTTGCCCGCGATCACGACCGTATCGCCCGGGCGGGCCCACGCGAGGGCGTCTTGGATAGCGGCGCGCCTGTCCCGGATCGTAGCATAGCGGCCGGGGTCGGGCCAGGCGCGCCTGACCCCGACGAGGATTTGGTCGATGATGGCCTGCGGGGGTTCGCTCCGCGGATTGTCCGAGGTGATCCAGGCCCGGTCGGCGAGACGTGCGGCGATCTCGCCCATGCGGGGCCGCTTGCCCCGATCCCGGTCCCCGCCGCACCCGAACACCACGCCGAGGCGTCCCGGAGTGAGTCTGCGGGCCGTGAACAGGACCCGTTCCAGCGCGTCGGGCGTGTGGGCGTAGTCCACCACCACCAGGAACGGCTGGCCCACCTCCACGCGCTCGAACCGGCCCGGCACGGCCCGGACGCCCGCGAGCGACCGCGCCACCGAGCCGGGATCGAGCCCGAGCGCGACGCCGACGGCGCACGCCGCCAGGAGGTTCATCACGTTCGGCTCGCCGATGAGGGGGGACCGGAGGGCGCAGGCGCCGCGGGGCGTCTGGATCTCGAGCTCCGTCCCCTCGAGGGTCGTCGCGAAGCGGACCGCCCGGACGTGGGCCGCCGAGCCGAGCCCGAAGGTCAGCGTCGGCAGCGCGAAGCCCGCGACCATGGAGGCGCCCGCCGGGTCGTCGGCGTTGATGACAGCGGTCCGCCCCGGCTTCGGCGAGCCGGCGAGGAGCGTGAAGAGCCGGGCCTTGGCCTCGCGGTAGGCCGCGAGGGTCCCGTGAAAGTCCAGGTGGTCTTGGGTGAGGTTCGTGAAAACCGCGACGTCGAAATCGATCGCGTCCACGCGGTGGAGCGCCAGCGCGTGGGAGGAGACCTCCATCGCCACGCCACCCACCCCTGACTCCACCATGCGCGCGAGGAGGGCCTGAAGCTCGACCGCCTCGGGGGTCGTCTGGCCCGCCGACACGGCCTCGTCGCCCACCCGATACTGGATCGTCCCCACGACGCCGGTCTTCATTCCCATGCCCCGGAGCAGCGCGTCGACCAGGTAGGACGTCGTGGTTTTGCCGTTGGTGCCGGTGATGCCGACGACGAGCAGCTTCCCCGACGGGTGGCCGAAGTAGGCGTCGGCCAGGCGGGCGAGGGCCTCACGCGCCGAGGGAACCAGGACCCGGGCCGGGCCGGCGCCAGGCAGGGGATCGTGCCCTTCGGTCACGACGAGCCCGGCTCCGCGCTGCACCGCCTCGGGGATGAAGCGCCTGCCATCCTCCCTCAGGCCGGGGACAGCCACGAAGCAGCCGCCGCGCTTCACCCGGCGCGAGTCGTACGCGAGACCGCTGACGGTCGCTGGGAGCTGGCCCCGCACCTCCTTCGCCGGGAGCGCGTCAAGAAGCGTCCGCACCGGAACGATCCGTTCGCCCAAGGGAGATCATTCGCTCCATCTAACGTGTCATCGGAGTCGTTCGCCTGGCAAGCTCATTTCGGGATCACGTGCCGGTCGGCTCCGCCAGCTCGAGCCGGCAGAGGGTTGCAGGCCCCAGCTCCGCGCCGGCGGCGGGCTCTTGGGCGACCACGACACCGTGGCCTCGTAGCTCCACCTCTACCCCGTAGAGCGCCAGGGCCGCGAGCGCCGGGCGGAGACGCTGCCCGACGAGCTGCGGCATCCGTGGCTGGTCCGGGACGCCGTCAGGGACCCGGGCTGCCTGCGCGCCCGACCCCGGCACGGTGGGTCCCGGCGAGGGCCCGCGGACGATATGCAGCGGCGGCGTGTCGCGCGGCGGCACGTTGAGGTAGCGGAGCAGGCGGCCGCCCACCGCCGCGAAGACCGGCGCCGCGGCCTCGCTCCCCCATTTCGCGGCCTGGGGCTCGTCCAGGAGCACCAGCATAACAAAGCGAGGGTCCTCTGCCGGCGCGAAACCCACGAAGGAGAGCACCCCGGGCGCGTGGGAATAGCGTCGCGTCGTCGGGTCGAGCTTCTGCGCGGTGCCGGTCTTGCCGGCGACGTCGTAGTCCGCCATCACCGCCTGCCTGCCCGTCCCCTCCGCGACCACGCGCGTCAGGATCTCGCTGAGGGTCCGGGCGGTGACCGGCGAGATCACCTGCCGGACCACCCGGGGCTCGAGCTCCTGGACCTCGCGCCCGTCGGGATCGATCACCGCCCGCACGACCTGGGGACGCAGGAGCCGGCCGCCGTTCGCGATGGCGCCGAAGGCGGTGGCGAGCTGGATCGCCGTCACGGACACCTCTTGGCCGATGGACATGGACGCGAGTGAGAGCCCGGACCAGATCTCCGGAGGTCGGACCTTTCCCCGGCTCTCGCCCGGCAGGCCGAGGCCCGTGAGGCTCCCGAAGCCGAAGCCGGCCATGTAGCGATGGAAGCGCTCCTTGCCCAGGCCGAGTCCGATCTTGATGGCGCCCACGTTGGAGGAGTGCTGGAGTACCTCGGAGAAGGTGAGCCAGCCGTAGCGCTTCCAGTCGTGGATCACGCTGCTGGCGACCGTGATGGCCCCTTCCTCCGCGTACACGCGGTCGGTGGGGCGGGCCACGCCTTCTTCGAGCGCCGCGGCGGCCAGGATCACCTTGAAGGTGGAGCCCGGTTCGAAGGGATCCGTGATGGCGCGATTCCGCCACTCGGCGCTGCTGGCCGCGGCGAAGTTGTTGGGGTTGAAGGTCGGGCGCATGGCGAGCGCGAGGACCTCGCCGGTGCGCGGGTCGAGGACGAGGGCCAGGGCGGCCTTGGACCGCGTCCGGCGCCACGCCGTCTCGATCTCGCGCTCCACGAGGTACTGGATCGTCGTGTCGAGGGTGAGGCGCACCTCGCGTCCCGGCGTCGGGGGCCTCAACACCGCCGGCATCCGCCCCAGCTCGCGTCCGAGCCCGTCCCGCTCGACGAGCCCCACTCCGGGGTGCCCCGCCAGGTGGCCGTCCAGGGCGTGCTCGATTCCTTCGAGGCCGCGGCCGTCCGCCCCCGCGAAGCCCAGGAGGTGGCTGGCCAGCTCGCGGTTCGGGTAGAAGCGCAGCGAGTCCTCGACAAACCCGAGCCCGGGTTGGCCGAGGGCGCGCACGCTCTGCGCCACCGGCGGCGGGAGCTTCCGCCTCACCCACGTGAACGGCCTGTCGGAGACCAGGCGCTTGTGGATGTCGGCAGCCGACTCGTTCAGGACCGGTGCGAGGCTCGCGGCCAGCCGCTCGGGGTCAGGGATCCGGGCGGGGAGCGCGTAGAGCGACTCCGCGGCGCTCGACACCGCCAGGGGCCGGCCGTGGCGATCGACGATCGAGCCGCGTTTGGGCTTGAGCGCGATCGTCTTCGAGTGCTGGCGCTCGGCCAGGCGCGTCAGGCTCTCGTGCTTGACCACCTGGAGCACGACGAGCCGGGCGATGAGACCGAGGAAGGCGCAGGCAAGGAGGGCGGCGAGGATGAGCGTTCGGGATCGGAGAGCCACGCTCATCACTCGGAGGGGGGCTTCGCCCCCCTTCCGATGCCTCCCCCGTCGTTCGAGCGTGGCGGGGTCGGCCATGCCGGGAGGCAGGCCCCTCGCCCCGCGAGGCCCGAGTCAATCGCGCGGGCAAAGCCGGCGCTCGAACCCGTGAGGCAGGCCCGCCACGGGATCATCGCGCGTCGTGGCGCCGGGCGTCCCACGCCGTCAGGCGTGAGGCGCTCCCCTCGCTCCCCGCCGTGAACTCGCGCGCGAGCCGGATCTGGTGCGGCGCGGGCGGAGCCATGCCCAGTTCGGCGAGGGCCTTGGCCTCGATCCGCGCCGGGGATCGGAGCGTGGCCAGCTCGATCCGCAGCTGGCGGTTGAGCTCGCCCGTCTCGACCTTCGCCGCGCGGAGCGCGTCGAGCCGATAGGAGAGCCGCACCTGCTGGACTCGGAGCCCGACGACGCCCAGCGCGCTCACCACCAGGCACGCCGAGAGGGCGAGAGCCACGCCCATGGCGCGGAGCCGCGACAGGTCGCGCTCGCGAACGATCCGTGAAGCCTGATCAAGCGGCGACATCGATCGCCTCCACGCGCTCCAGGATCCTGAGCTTCGCGCTCCGCGCCCGAGGGTTGGCCCGCACCTCGTCACGGCTCGGCCTGAGGGGGCCCGGGGTCAGGACCACGTAGGGGCCCGACGCGAGCGCGGTGAAGCCGAGCTTGACGAGGCGGTCCTCGCCCGAGTGGAAGCTGATCACTCCCAGCCGCCCGCCCGGCGCCAGAAGCTGTGCCGCTTGGGGCAGCGCCGCGGCGAGGGCGCCGAGTTCATCGTTCACGGCAATCCGAAGCGCCTGGAAGACCCGAGTGGCCACGTGGGTCCGGCGAGGCCAGGCGCGGCGCGGCACCGCCGCCTTCACGGCTGCGACCAGGTCGGCGGTCGTGCTCACGCTGGCCCGGCGGCGTCCGGTGACGACGGCGCGGGCGATGCGACGCGCGTGAGGCTCGTCGCCGTACTCGTGAAAGATGCGCGTCAGCTCGGCTTCGGACAGGCGCTGGAGCAACTGGGCCGCGGTCGATCCCTCCGAGGGGTCCATCCGCATGTCCAGGGGCTCGTCGGTCCGGAACGAAAACCCTCGCCCCGAGGCCTCCAGCTGGTACGTGGACACGCCCAGGTCCAGGAGCACCGTCTCGGCCTCCGTCACCCCCGCCGACCGCGCGAGCGCTCCGAGATCACGGAAGTTCCCGTGGCGCAGCACCACGCGGACCCCGAAGCGCGCCAGCCGCGTCCGGGCGCGGGCGAGGGCCCCGGCGTCGCGGTCGATTCCCAGGAGCCGCGCCGCGTCATTCTGCTCCAGGAGCGCCATCGCATGCCCACCCGTTCCCACTGTCGCGTCCACCACCCAGCCCCCGTATCGGGGGCGCAGGAGAAACGAGACTTCCTCCACCAGCACCGGGAGGTGTTCGCCACCCTCCCGGTCCACCGGCCTCAGACTCCAAGGCTCGACAGCTTCTCGAAGACCGTCGGCAGCTCGTCCTGATGG
>JACQWB010000210.1 GCA_016209385.1 Candidatus Rokuibacteriota bacterium | reverse complement strand
GACAAGTTCATCCAGCGGGCGGACGAGCTCCTGAAGAAGAAGGAGCAGGAGATCCTGGGCGGTTGATCGCTCCGGCCTTTTGAGTAAGATAATCGCACCATGACGCTCACCCGAACCCGTGGCGTCGCTGTCGCGTCAGCCCTGAGCGAACGCGAGCTCCTCGAGCGGGTGAAGGCGCGCCCGGTCCCTCAGCACGTGGCGATCATCATGGACGGCAACGGCCGGTGGGCGCGGGAGCGCGGGCTTCCCCGGGTGGCGGGTCACCGGGAAGGGGTGAAGGCGGCCCGGGCGGTGGTGCGCGCGGCGAGCGAGCTGGGGATCCGATACCTGACCCTCTTCGCCTTCTCGTCCGAGAACTGGAGCCGGCCCTCCAACGAGGTCGCAACGCTCATGAGCCTGCTCGAGCGTTCGATCGACCGCGAGGTCCCAGAGCTGATGGCGAACAACGTCAGGCTTCGCGTGATCGGAAGGTGGGACAACGTCCCGTCTCCGGTCAGGCGGGGAATCGATCGGGCGGTGGCGACGACCGCGCAGAATAGCGGGATGACGCTGATCATGGCCTTCAATTACGGCGGCAGGGACGAGCTGGTGGACGCGTCCCGGGCCCTCGCCCGCCAGGTGCAGCGCGGCGAGATCACCCCTGAGGAGATCGACGAGCGCCGGCTCGCGCGTGCCCTCTACACCGACGGGGTTCCGGACCCCGATCTGCTCATCCGGACCAGCGGGGAGATGCGGGTCTCCAACTTCCTCCTGTGGCAGATCGCGTACACCGAGCTCTGGGTCACATCGACGCGCTGGCCCGACTTCGGCCCCCGCGAGCTCTACCTCGCCGTCGCCGACTTTCAGCGTCGCGAGCGCCGGTTCGGAGGCGTGTGATGGCGCGGGCGGAAGGGGTGCCGCTGCCCGGCTCGGTGGAGGCCGCTGCGCCGCCGCCCGGCGCGGCACTGCTCAAGCGTGTCCTGAGCACACTGATCCTGCTGCCTGCCTTCGTCGGGATCGTGATGCTCGGCCCCCTGTGGCTCTTCGGGGCGACGGTCGTCGTGGTCGCCGCGGTCGCGCAGTGGGAGTTCACCGGCATGTTCGAGCGCGCCGGGGTGCGAAGCTTCCGGGTCCTTGGGCTCGTGGGCGGCAGCGTGGTCACGGCAAGCTTCGCGCTCCCCGTCTCCGAGCGGGCCGCCTTCACGGTCGTGCTGCTCGCGGTGCTTCTCGCCGCGATCCGACGGCCTCGGGGCGGGCGCATTGCGTGGGAGCCGACGGCGGTAACCGTGTTCGGGATCTGTTACGTGAACTGGTTGCTGGGCTACGGCTTCTGGCTCCGCGATCTGCCCGCCGGTGCCGACTGGGTCCTGCTGCTCGTCTGCGTGACCTGGATGGGAGAGACAGCGGCCTACGTGGTGGGTTCGACGCTCGGCCGGACAAAGCTCGCGCCCGTGATCAGTCCGCAGAAGACCCTGGAAGGCGCGCTTGCCCAGCTTCTGGTCTCGGTCCTCACGGCGATGGCGGTTTACGCGTCGTTCTTCGCCGAGCTGGGCCTGGGCGAGGCGGTGGTGGTGGGCCTCCTGCTGGGGGTGGTGGGCCAGTGCGGCGACCTGGTGGAGTCCGTCCTCAAACGGAGCGTGGGCGCCAAGGACACGGGCGGGCTCATCCCGGGCCACGGCGGGCTGTTGGACCGGCTGGACAGTCTCCTGTTCAACACCCCCGCGCTCTACTACTACGCGCGGCTCTTCGCGGCATAGGACGCGCGGGCGTGAAACGGCTGACGCTACTCGGCGCGACGGGGTCCGTGGGGCGCCGGGCCCTCGAGCTGGTCGAGGCCTTCCCCAGCGCGTTTCGGGTGGAGGGGCTCGCCGCGCGCGGCTCCAACGTAGATCTCCTCGCCCAGCTCTGCCGGCGTCACCGGCCGCGCGCTGTGGCGGTTCTCGAGCATCGAGCCGCGGACGCCCTGAGCCGACAGCTCCCGGCGCCCCGTCCCGAGATCCTCGCGGGTCCCGACGGCCTCGTCGCCCTCGCCTCCGAGGTCGAGGCCGACGTCGTCCTCTCGGCCCTGGTCGGTGCGGCCGGATTGCTCCCGACAATGGCCGCGATCCAGGCCGGGCGCGCCGTGGCGCTCGCCAACAAGGAAGTGCTGGTGATGGCGGGGGCGCTGATGACAGCCGCGGCTCACGCGAAAGGCGTCCCCCTCCTCCCGGTGGACTCGGAGCACAGCGCCATCTTCCAGTGCCTGCTGGGCCACAACCGCGCCGAGGTGCGGCGGATCCTGCTCACGGCGTCGGGCGGGCCCTTCCGGGAGTATTCGGCTGAGCAGCTGGCGCACGTGAGCGTGGCAGACGCGCTCAATCACCCCACGTGGAAGATGGGAGCCAAGATCACGATCGACTCCGCCACACTGATGAACAAGGGGCTGGAGATCATCGAGGCGCGCTGGCTCTTCGATCTGGTCCCCGACCAGATCCACGTGGTGATCCATCCCCAGTCCATCGTTCACTCCATGGTGGAGTACATCGACGGCTCGATGATCGCCCAGCTGGGCGTCGCCGACATGGCCATTCCGATCCTGTACGCGCTGACGTTTCCCGAGCGGCGCCGCTCCCCGGCGGCGCCGCTGGACCTCGCGCGCGTCGGGGCGCTAACCTTCTACGAGCCGGATACGGAGAAGTTCCCGTGCCTGGCGCTGGCCCGCCGGGCCCTGGCCCTGGGCGGTGCGGCGCCGGTGATCCTGAACGCGGCCAACGAGGTCGCGGTGGCCGCGTTCCTGGATGGGAAGGTCCGGTTCACCCAGATCCCCCAGCTGATCGCGGAGGCCCTGAGTCACGAGCCTCCGCGGGGGCCGGCCACGATCGAAGAGTGCGTGGCGGTGGATCTCGAGACTCGCCGCTTCGTCCGCGAGGAGCTGCTACGGCAGCCGGCGCCCGTCGGCTCCGACCGATCGCGTTGAGCACGGAGGCATTTGCGTGACCACCCTCGTCTCCTTCGTCGTCGTCGTCGGGCTTCTGATCCTGATCCACGAGCTGGGGCACTTCGTGATGGCTCGATGGGCCGGGGTCGGGGTCGAGCGCTTCTCCATCGGCTTCGGCCCGGTGCTGCTCCGCTGGCGCAGCAAGGAGACCGAGTACTGCCTCTCGGTCATCCCGATGGGGGGGTACGTGAAGATGATGGGGGAGGAGAACCCCCTCGAGGGCGGCGGCTCGGCCACGGTGGACCCGGCCAAGTCCTTCTCCCTCAAGCCGCTCTGGGCCCGGGCCCTGATCGTCTTCGCCGGGCCGGGGATGAACTTTGTCCTGGCAGCCGCGATCCTCGCGAGCGTGTTCGTCGTTCAAGGGCGGCCCGTCCTGCCGCCCGTGCTCGGCCGGATTCAGCCCGGCGGCCCGGCGGCAGAGGCCGGGCTTCGAACCGGTGATCGGGTCGTCGCGGCGGAAGGGCGGCCCGTGACCAACTGGGAGGACCTCTTCAGGGTGGTCCTCGCGGCTCGCGGGGAGACGATCCAGATCGTCGTGCTCCGTGGGGGCGAGGAGCGCAAGGTCGCGCTCATCCCGGTCAGGACCAAGGTGCGCGACATCTTCGGCGACGAGCGCGAGAGTTGGGACCTCGGCGCGCGGCCCTTCACGCCGGCGAAGATCGGCGAGGTGCTAGCGGGATACCCCGCCGCCCAGGCCGGGCTCCAGGGGGGAGACAGCGTGGTGGCGCTTGACGGCGCGCCGATCGCGTCCTGGGACGAGCTGGCGGAGGAGATCCGCAAGCGGCCCGGCCGGCCGGTGCACCTCACCCTCGAGCGGGCGGGCCAGAGGCTGACGCTGGCGGTGACGCCGCAACCCACCAAGGAGCGAGGGCCTGGCGGAGAGGAGATCGAGGTCGGGCGGATCGGGATCAGCCCGCTCCCCATGGTGACCTTCGTCCGCTCCAACCCGATCGTGGCAGTCGGCGACGGGCTGGCGCGGACCGCCGAGATGACGTGGCTCACGGCCATCGGCCTCTGGAAGCTCGTCACCGGCCAGCTCCCGGTATCCACCATCGGCGGCCCGATCCAGATCGCGGTGACGGCGGGGGAGCAGGCCAGGCAGGGGATCACGAGCCTCGCCTTCTTCACCGCGGTCATCAGCGTGAACCTGGCGCTGCTGAACCTGCTGCCGGTCCCGGTTCTCGACGGAGGGCATCTGCTCTTCTTCGCCATCGAGGCGGTCCTCGGTCGTCCCCTCTCGCTCAGGAAGCGCGAGCTCGCCCAGCAGGTCGGCTTCTTCCTCCTGCTGCTCCTGATGGTGTTCGCCGTATACAATGACCTGGTGAAAAACGCCGATCACTTCTTTAGGTTCCTCAGGTAGGAGCGGCCATGACCCCACGACGCAGGACCAGGCAGATCCAGTTGGGGGCCGTCACAGTGGGCGGCGACGCTCCCATCACCGTGCAGTCCATGACGAAGACCGACACGCGGGATGTCGAGGCCACGCTCCTCCAGATCTGGGCGCTGGAAGCGGCGGGCTGCGACATCGTGCGGGTGGCGGTCCCGGTCAAAGAAGCGGCCGAGAAGCTCGGGGAGATCCGCAAGCAGATCCGCATCCCGCTCGTCGCCGACATCCACTTCAACTACAAGCTGGCGCTGATGGCTCTCGAGCAGGGCGTGGACGGGCTCCGCCTCAACCCGGGCAACATCGGCGGCAAGCAGTTCGTGATGGACGTGGTGAAGGTCGCCCGGGAGCGGAAGATTCCCGTCCGGATCGGGGTGAACGCAGGCTCGCTGGAGAAGGACCTGCTGGCGAAGTACGGCGGGCCCACGGCCCAAGGCATGGTCGAATCCGCGCTCCGTCACATCAGGATCTTGGAGGACTGCGGCTACCCGGAGATGAAGATCTCGCTCAAGGCCTCCGACCCGGCCATGATGATCGAGGCCTACCGGATGCTGGCGGATCAGGTCGACTACCCGTTCCACCTTGGCGTCACCGAGGCCGGGACGCCGACCGTGGGGACCATCAAATCGGCGCTGGGTATCGGCACGCTCCTGTCGGAAGGGATCGGAGACACGATCCGGGTGTCGCTGGCTGCCGATCCGGTGGAGGAAGTGCGCGTCGGGATCGAGATCCTGAAGGCCCTCGGGCTCCGGAAGCAGGGACTCACGTTCGTCGCGTGCCCCTCGTGCGGCCGCGCCGACGTGGACCTCGTCAAGCTCGCGCGTGGCGTCGAAGACCGCCTCAAGGGGGTCAACGCCAACATCCACGTCGCGGTGATGGGGTGTGAAGTAAACGGGCCGGGCG
>JACQWB010000209.1 GCA_016209385.1 Candidatus Rokuibacteriota bacterium | reverse complement strand
GAGCACCACCGGCAGCTCGGCCAGCTTCCGATCGGCCCGGATCCGGGCCGTGAGATCACAGCCGTCCATCCGGGGCATGTCCACGTCCGACACTACGAGATCGACCTCGTCGCTCTTGAGGAGGGTCCAGGCCTCGACCCCGTCTACCGCCACCCGTACCTGGTAGCCCGCCGCCTCCAGGAGGTTCTTCTCCATGGTCCGGGTGGTGATGGAGTCGTCCACGACGAGGAGGACGGGCTGGCGCCGTTTTTCCTCCGGCGCCGGGTACCCGCGCAGCGGGTGCGATGGCGGGCGAGGCGCTTCCCGGATCGACTTGAGAAGATCGCCCGGCCGCAGGATCAGGACCACCTGGCCGGTCCCGAGGAGGCCCGCGCCGGCGACGTTCTTGACGCGGACGAGCGGCGGCCCGAGCTCCTTGACCAGCACCTCCCGGTCTCCCAGAATCTCTTCGACCAGAAACCCCACGCGCTCCCCGCCGGACCTCACGATGACGCACGGCTCTCTGCCCGCGGGCCCCGGCTCGTCCGCCCGCTCCGGGAGTCCGAGCAGGCTGCTGAGCCGGGCGATGGAGAGGGGAGATCCGTTCCAGCGGACCGCCTCCCGTCCCTCCACGTGCTCCACCTCATCGGGCGCGATGCGGATGGCGCGCTCGACAGCCTCGGTGGGGAGAAGAAAGGACTGCCCGCCCGCGCGGACCAGAAGGCCGCGGAACGTGGCGATCGTTGCGGGGAGAATCATTCGCACCGTCGTCCCCGCTCCTGCCCGCGTCTCTACGCGGATCTCTCCCCCCAGCCGCTCCACCTGCTCCTTCACGATGGCCAGGCCCAGGCCGTGGCCCGAAAGGTCGGTGATGATGGGGCTGGTGCTGAGACCGGAGCGAAAGATGAGCTCCAGCGCGGCGTCGTCCGTCGAAGCCTCGGCTTCCTCGGCGGTCAGGAAGCGGGCCCTGACTGCCGCGGCCCTCACCCGGGTGAGATCGATCCCGCCTCCGTCGTCCTCCACTCGGATCTCGATCCGGCCGCCCTCCAGCGAGGCGATGCTCACCGCTACTTGTCCGCGCGGCGGTTTACCCGCCTGAGCCCTGGCCTCGGGCGGCTCGATCCCATGGTCGACGGCGTTCCGTACGAGATGGATCAGGGGATCCTTCATCGCTTCCAGGACCTGCCGGTCCACTTCCAGGTCAGCGCCTTGGGTCGCCCATTCGACCTCTTTACCGTGCTCCCGCGCGAGATCCCGCACCATCCGCGGGAAGAGGTCCAGGACGGTTGACGCGGCCGTGAGCCTCACCCGCCGCAGTTCATCCTGTAGGCCATCCACCACCCGGGTGACTGTCCGCTGATCGAGGACGAGATGACGGAGCAGATCCTGGGCCTGACCCTCGGCCGTCCGGAGTCCTGCTCCGGCCAACGCTTTGAAGAGGGCCCTGGCCTCGCGCACCCGTTCTTCAACGGCGAGCTTGGGGACCAGGAGGTCTTCGGCCTGGAGGAGCAGCGAATCGAGCCTGGCCGTGGCGAGCCTGATCGTGTCCGTTTTCGGAAGCCCGGGAACCACCGGTCCCAGGGGCGCTTCCGCGGGAGAGATCAGAGCGTCGACAGGTTCCGCCGCTGCGGCCGGCGCGGCGGCGACTTGCTCGAGGCTGTCGATCAACTCCCTCAGCGCCGGGTGGCTTTCGCCCCCTGCCAGCAGGCGGGCCACGCCATCGACCGCCTCCTGGAGACGATTCAGGAGCGGGCGGTTGAGCGCGAGCTGGCCCCGCGTGACCCGGCTCAGGACGGACTCACACGCCTGACACAACGCCTCCACGTCCGTGAGGCTGACCGAGCGGGCGGCCCCTTTCAGGGTATGAACCTCCCGGAATGTCGCCTCGACCATCCCGCGGCCCTCTGAAGGAGGCAGCCCGCGGTGCAGGGCCAGAAGGTTCGCCGTGATCGCCTGGAGATGCTCCTCAGCTTCCACGCGGAAGGTCGCCAGCAAGCGGGCCTTGATGTCGGTCTTCCGATTCGCCACGGCTCAGCCTGCGCTTTTATGCTCTCGAGTCACCGGGCTGGCAGGACGTTGCCCCGCCGGTTTGACCGCCCGCGTCCCTCCGCTTATCATGCGCTCATGGACACGGTTTCCCAGCCCGCGCTTGCCCGCCTGGTTGACCGGGCAAAGAGTGATCCCGAAGTTCTCGCGGTGCTCCTGTTCGGGAGCCGGGCCCGCGGTGACCCTTCCCCGGTCTCCGACTTCGACGTCTGCCTCGTGCTCGCGTCCGAGCCGGGCTCCGATCTCGCTCCCGCCCACAAGCGGGTGGAGTACCTCGGGGAAGCCGACCTCGACGTCACCGTGTTCCAGCAGCTCCCCCTGCACATCCGGAGCCGGGTCCTCAAGGAAGGCACGGTCCTCTTCGTTCGAGACGAGGATGCCCTCTATGCGCTCGCCGCCCGTACCGCGCGCGCCTTCGACGGCTTCCGGTACATCTATCGCCAGTACCTCGATCAGGTCGCGCGTGATTGACCGCGACCGGCTCCTGGCCAAGCTCGATGAGCTTGACGGATACCTGGCGGAACTCCGCTCCATCGCCCCCGAACGGTTTGAAGAGTACCTGCGCGTCGAGAAGAAGCGAGCCTGCGAGCGGCTGGTGCCGGTGTTGGTGGAGGCGCTCATTGACGCCTGCGCTCTCCTCGTGGCTGGGCTCCGCCTCGGCCTACCCGGAGACGAAGACGACCTTTTTAAGAAGCTGGTGGGACGGGGCGTGATCTCCAATGCCATGGCCGATAGCCTCAGACGCATGAAGGGACTCCGCAACCTCCTGGTCCACGAATACGGCCGTATCAACGACCAGATCGTGTTCGAGACCATCCGTCAACGCCTCGGAGACTTCGATACCTTCAAGCGCGAAATCCTCACCTTTCTCCGGAAGGCTTGATCGTTAACCGTTTGGCGTCGGACCTGACCGTTGCACTGCGATAGGCTCATGACCATGTCGGTCTTCCGGTTCGCGATCATCTCAACCTTTGCTCACGCTTCGCGTGAGTTTCCGATATAATTTCGAAGTGAAGGCGGAGACCTTCAAGGAAGCGAGGAGAAGGATGAAGATCGAGTACGACCCCGAGGCTGATGCATTGTACATCCAGATCCGCGAGGCCCATCCCGACGACAACATTGACATCGAGGAAGGGGTCACGGTGGATGTGGACAAAGACGGCCACATCGTGGGCGTTGAGATCCTCGACGCCAGCAAGCGGCTCAGCCCCTCTGACTTCACGAACATCACTATTCAGAAGCTCCCGCTCGAAACCACGATTCCGTGAAAGCCGCCGACCGACCCGCCTGACCTCTTCATACCTGAGCCCGTTCCTACCCGGTCCTCCGCTCGTTGCCTGACGCTGCGACGAGCGCCTTCAATCGCCCGGCCAGCTGGTTCAGGTCCCGGGCGGCCCGCTCCACCTGGCGCGTGGAGGCCATGTTCTGGGTCGAGGCCTGCTGGATGTTCTGCATCGCGAGCGCCACCTGATCCACGCCCGCCACCTGCTGTTGGGCTGAGACCAGGATCTGCTGGGCCGCCTGCGCCGACTCGGTCAGGCTTTCGGTCAGCAGCCTGATGGCCTCGCCACCTCGACTCGCCACCCCGACCCCGGCCTCCGAAGCCTTCACCCCTTGCTCAGCGGCCATCACCGCGGCCTGCGTCGCCCGCTGGATCTCGTTGAGGATGCCGCGCACCTGGGCCGTGGCCTGCTTGGATTGCTCCGCCAGGGCCTTCACCTCGGCCGCCACCACCGCAAAGCCTTTCCCTGCCTCTCCGGCCTTGGCCGCTTCAATCGCGGCGTTGACGGCCAGTAGGTTCGACTGCTCGGCCAGATCGTTGACGCTCGCGATGATCTCGCCGATCGCCTGGCCCTGCTCGCTCAAGGCCAGGATCCGCTCGGCGATGGCCTCCATCCGCGCCTTGGTCTCCTGCATCCCCTTGACGCTCTCTTCCACCGCCCGCCGCCCGTCCTGAGAAACCTGCGCCGTCTTCTGCGCGGCCTCGGCCACGGCGCGGGCTTTCTGGGCCGACACCTGCGCCGTCTGCTTGACCTCGTCCACGGTCGTGGAGGTTTCCTGGACGGCCGTTGCCTCCTCCGCGGTCCCCGAGGCCTGCTGGGTCGTCGCCGCCAGGATTTCTGACGATGCGGAGGCCAGGGTGCCGATCGTGTCGCGCAAGGGGCCGATGATAGACCGCGCCAACCCCCAGGCGATGACGATCCCGAAGGCCAGTGCGAACGCCGAGATGCCGACAATCGCCCAGAAGGCACGGGAGGCCGCGGCGACGGCCGACTCCGTGACCTCTTTCGTGCGCGCCCGTGCCGAGTCGATCAGGCCGTTGACCAGGGTATCGCGTTGCAGCCGAAGCGGCCGAACCCGCTCGACAAGGATACGAAGCGCTTCGGCGTCACGGCGGGCCTGTTTAGCCGTGATCGAACTTCTGGACGCTTCCTCCCAAGCGGCCAGAATCCGGAGTACCTCTCCCCATCCGGTTTTCAGCTCCGCGGTGGGACTCGTGTCCCGTAGCTCCGTGACTGCTCGGCGGGAGTCGGCAGTGCTGCTCTCCCATCCCTTGACGAAACTTTCGTCCGCCGTTAAGAGGTAGCGGAGGAAATTTTGAGATGCGTTATCGATGGCCTCATCGGCCTTCAGGGCGTTCACCAGGCCCTGCTCCTGCTGGCGGATTGCCGTCTCGAAGGCATCGGTGGTGCGGGAGAGCGCATACACGCCCACTCCTGCCACCACCGCCAGCAGCACGAGGATCACCGCATAGCCGACTGCGATCCGTTGGCCGACTGTCCATCTCATCGCATGTCTCCCCACTCGGAGGTGGCTTCAGCCGACCTCTTCGTTCACCGTAATCCGTGGATCATGGGCCAAGGCCTCGAGGTCCAGCACGGCAACCATTTCTCCCGTGACGCCCTGGACAAAGGCCTGGCGGTCGCCGGTGAGGGTCACGGGAGGAGGCGCCACCTCGTGCACCCCGACGCGCATCGTGCCCGCCACAGCGTCGGCGAAGATCCCGAACCTCATGCCTCCGGCCTCCACCGCCACCACCCGGCTCCCTTCGGTCACCCCTTGGCCCGCGAGATCAAACAACCTTCGGAGGTCGAGCACGGACAGGATCCGACCCCGATGGTTCACCACGCCGAGGACGAACGACGGCGTACACGGCACCGGCGTCAGCTCCCGGAGCGTGACTACCTCCAGGACATGCGCGGTCTCGATGCCGTAGCGTTCTCCCGAGAGGGAGAAGACCAGAAGCTCAAGCACCTCGGTCGGGGTCGGGGCCTCCTCCAGGGGCTTTGCCAGCGCCTGAGCCCTCTCCCTCAGGATCCGCTTGACGTCTTCGGGAGGACGTTCCGCTCCCGTCTCGATGGCCCGGCGGGCCCGCTCCAGCAGGGCGTAGGCCGCTTGCCAATTTAAGCCGTTAGCCATCGGCCTTCAGTCCTCAGCAAGCAGCCATTCAGCCATGAGCTGAGAGGCTTCCGCATTCGGTCCGCCTGACGCCTGCTCCGCTTCCAATCCCAAGCCAGCAAAACCGGTGTTGACCAGAAGCCTGACTTGGATTAAACAGTGTGTGATAGGAGGTGTGACATGAGAACCAAAAGAAAGCCCACCAGCAGAACGGTCCGTCGGAGTGTGGCTTTATCCCGTCAGCTCGTCGAGGACGTGAGTGCATTGGCCCCTCCGGAACTCCGCCAGAACCTCAATCGCCTCGTCACCGTCGCTCTGCAACAGTTTGCCGCTCAGCAGAAGGCCCGGGCCTTTGAGGACGCAATGGCTCGCATGGCCACCGATCCAGCGATCCGGGCTGAATGCGCCGCCATCTCGCGCGACTTTGTCGTAGCCGAAACCGACGGGCTGAAGGATGCTTAGCCGCGGCCAGATCTACTTCGTCAACCTCGGTCCGACCCACGGCCGGGAACAGGCCGGGCGTCGACCGGTACTGGTGGTCTCGGCGGACGCCATAAATCGCCAGCCCCTGGTCGTGACGGTGGTCGTGGGCACGGAGGCGAAGAATGTGCCGCGTGACTATCCCACGAACGTCCGCGTGACAGCAAAGGAAACTGGCCTCCCGTTGGACACCGTATTCCTCTGCTTTCAGATTCGCTCCCTGGATCCGGCCCGTTTCTATGACCCGAAAACCCACCGCCCGAACCTCGCCGGGACGATGCCACCGGCCCGCATGGGGGAGGTAGAGAGAGCCCTCAGGTTGGTGCTCAGCCTGTAACGCCTGGGCCTGCTCCCTCAGGATCCGCCTGACGTCTTCGGAACCAGGCGCCGCGCCAGTCTCGATGGCCCCGCGGGCTCGCTCCAGCCGGTCGTAAGCCTGCTGCCAGGCAATCCCCTGCCGCGCCTCTTTCATCCCCGTAGTTCCAGATACGCGCGCGCCGTTTCGAGAAGCCGGCCCGCCGTCAGGCCGTCGCTTCCGGCCACCGCCTCATCGCGCGGGACTGAGCTCAAAAGGTTCAGCACGGTCTCCATCGAGCGTTGCCCCTGCCTCAGCTTCCCCTGCCTCAGGAGAAGGCTCCCCAGGAGGAAGTGGGCAGAAGCGCAGTCAGGAGCCAGGTAGATGGTCCGGCGGAGGGCTTCCAGGGCCGCAGCCATCTCGCCCTGCTCCTGACAGATCGCAGCCAGCAGGAGGTGGGCCTCGGAGTCGAGCCGGTCCCGCTCCAGCGCGATCTCGCACAGCTCCCGCGCCCGCTCGAGACTGCCCAGATCAGCCAGAGCCCGGGCGCGCTGGAGATCGCTCGGCGTGTCAGGCAGGGGTTCGGCCCGCTCTTCGGACAGCGGCGTGACCGGCGCCTCAGGCGCGATCAAGCCGCTCAGCGTGTCCACAAGGGGCGCGGGAGCGGGAAGTGTCGGCCAGACCGCCTCGGGGTGCCAGGTCGTCGGCGGAGCCACCGCGGACACCGGCTCTTTCCGGTACAGGATGGCGCCGGGGAAATTGACAGGCAGCAAGGGGCGAAAGAGCTCGGCGGAGGCTTCGGCCGGGCTCACCACCAGCCAGCCTCCGATCGCCAGCGCTCGTTGGAGCCGCGCCACAACGGCCCGTTGAGCGTCACGGGTGAAATACATGAGGACGTTCCGGCAGAGGATCAGGTCCATGGCGCTGGTGTTGGTCACCACTGTCGGATAGCCGTCCTCGGCCAGGTTGAGCGGCGCGAAGGTCACGACCCGCCGGATCCTCGGGTCCACCTCGAAGGTCTCCGGGCCACGGCGGTGGAAGTACCGATCCCGGATCCACTGGGGAGTCTCCCTGAAGGACCACTCCCGGTAGAGCCCTCGCCGGGCCGCCTCAAGGGCGTCGGGGTTGATGTCAGTGGCCAGGACTGTGAGGGCCCAGTCTGAGCTGTCGGGAAGCAGGCGGTCCAGCAGCATGGCGAGGGAGTACGGCTCTTCCCCGGTGGCGCACCCGGCGCTCCAGAGCCTGAGCCGCCGTATCCCCGCCGATCGGCGAGCGTCGACGAGAGGAGGAAGGACCTGCTCGAGCGCCTCGAAGAGGGCGCGGTCCCGGAAGAAGTACGTCTCACCCACGGTGAGGTGGCTGGCCAGCCGCTTCCACTCCGGGCTCTCATCTGACAAGGTCGCCAGCCAGGCGAGATACCTCTCCGGGGCTGAGACCACTGAGCTTCGACAGGCTCGGATGAATCCGCGTTCCAGATCAGCCTTGCGGCTTTCGGGGAAGTCGAGGCCCAGGCGGCTGGCGATCAAGGCGCGCGCCTGATAGCGTACCTCGTCGGCCAGCCTCATCCGACTGACTCCCCAAGCGCCTCGGCCAGCTGCTGCTCTTCGTCAAGGGAGAGAAAAGCCTCGAGGTCGTGGATGAAGAGGAGGCCATCTTCCAGCGCCGCGATCCCCGCCACGTACCCGATCCCGGGGAGGGCGGCGCCGGGCGGGACCACCGCCTCCGCGGCTATTTCCATGACGCCGGGGACCGTGTCCACGGGTAAGGCCAGCGTTCGCCGAGCCGTCCGGGCGACCAGGAGGTGCGCGGTGGGGCCGTAGTCGCCGAGTGGGAGGCCGAAGCGGCGCCGGATATCGACGACAGGAATAACCCGGCCGTGCAGGTTGATCACTCCCAGGGCGATTGCCGGAGCCTTCGGGAGGGGGGATACGGCGACCATGGGAAAGACCCGCTCCACGGTGTGGAGGGCGAGACCGTAGCGCTGCCCATCGATCATGAAAACGACAAGCTCACTCAGCGGACATCTCCTGCCGCTCTCGGGATCAGGCTTCCACCAGGGCCAGGAGGCTCTCCAGTTCCTGCTTCACCTGCCGGAGATCCAGGGGCTTGGGAAGACAGGCGTCAGCGCCTGCTTCCAGCAAAGCGGGTATGGTGTCGGGGTAGCCTGTAATTCCGAGGATCTTGATGGTGCGGGTTTCCGGATGGGCCTTGAGCCTCTGGCAAACCTTGACCCCGTCCAGGCCCGGCATCACCACGTCGATGATCAGGATGGCGGGCTTGAAGCCGCCGACCTTGACCAGGGCCTCATACCCGTCGGTCGCCGTTTCGAGCTTGAACTGGCGCGGCTCGGCGGAGAGGAACTCCACGAGGAGGTCCACGATATCCTGCTCATCGTCCGCGATGAGCATGCGGACTTCCAGCGGTGGGGCCGGGTAGGGGGGCATGCCATGGTCGTCGAGGAACCGCTGAAAATCCTTGAGCCTGATCCGGTGGTGCTTGCCCGGGGTCTTGAACGCCGGGAGCTGCCCCGCCTCGATCCAGCGCCTCACGGTTGGCAGCGCGACCTCGCAATGACGGGCCACTCGACCCACTGTGAGGAGGGATCTGCCGTGGCGTTTATTCAATATAGCTCTAATATTCCTTTCATTCTATTTATCGCATTTTTTACCATAGTGCGACCACGGTTGTCAAAAGGATCGATCTTGATAAGGTGGCGGTTACCGGGTCGGTTCGGGAGTCCGCGCGCGGCGCTCTCTCGATGTCCGCCTTCTACTCGGCCCGGAGCACCTGCTGGACGATGCGCTGGAGGTCGTCCAACGCGAAGGGCTTGATCAGGCTGGGCACGTCCGTCAGCTTCAGAAACTCCCGGGTCCTCGGGGTGAGGACATCACCGGTAAACAACACGAACCGCCGGCGCAGTTCCGGATACCGTCGCTCCACCTCCCGGTAGAGGTCGGGACCGTCCAGCTCGGGCATCTTGATGTCACTCAGGATCAGGTCGTAGGCCTGCCCTCGCAGCTTCTGGAGCGCCACGGCCCCGTTGGGCGCCGTTTCGACGTGGTGTCCATCGGCGGAGAGCGCGTCCGTCAGGACCTGGGTGAGCACCTCGTCGTCATCAACGACGAGGATCCGCCTTCCGCTGAGGGGCGGCTGCGGCTCAGCGCTGGGGACCTGCGACACGGGCACGGGCGGGGCCACGACCGGCAACTCGACCCGGAAGAGCGCGCCCTGGCCGGGCTGGCTCTCGACCCGGATGCTTCCATCGTGTCCCGTGACGATCGCCTGGCAGAGGGAGAGCCCGAGTCCCGTCCCCTGGCCCGGGGGCTTGGTGGTGAAGAAGGGGTCGAAGATGCGCCCCTGGATGTCGGGTGGGATCCCGGGACCGGTGTCCGCGACCTCGAGCACCACCCGCGCCGAGGCGGGGTCGGCCAGGGTGCGAAGGCTCAGTCGGCGCGGGGGTGCGCCGTCCCGCAGCGCCTGGTGCGCGTTGGAGATCAGGTTCACGGCCACCTGGTAGAGCTGGTGGGGGTCGGCCCAGAGAACCGGAAGGTCCCCGGCCAGCTCCAGCGTCACCTCGACGTTGTCCACCTCGAGCTGGTAGCGGAGCAGCTCCACGGCGTCCTGGACCACGTCGTTCAGCCGCACCGCGTGGCGCTCCGCAGGGCGCTGGCGCGCGAGTGAGACGAAATCTCTCACGATACGCGCGCAGCGTTCCCCGGCCTGGACGATGTCCTCGATCTGTCCGGCGAGCGGTCCGCCCTCGACGACGTCGCGGAGGAGCGTGGCCCGTCCCAGCACGATGGCGAGGGGGTTGTTCAGCTCATGGGCCACGCCCGCGAGGAGGTGGCCCATGGCCGAGAGTTTCTCGGCCTGGATGAGCTGGGCCTGCGTCCGCTGAAGCTCCGCCAGCCGATCTCTGAGCTGCCGGTAGAGCCGGGCATTCTCGAAGGCGATCGCCGCGTGGTCCGCCAGGATTGTCAGAAGGCGCTCCTCGGTCGCGCTGAATTCGCGGGGCAGACTGCTGGCGACGGCGAGGACGCCCGTCACCCGGCCCGCGCTCACCAGCGACACTGCCGCAGTCCCGCCGGCGTCCTCGAGGAGGGCGGCGCTCGCAGGATCGCCGCTCGCCGCGGCCAGGAGATCGGGGACGGCCACCAGCCGCTTGGTCGCTGCGCGCTGCAAGAGCTGCTCATCCGCCCAGGTACGGAGCGCGCGCGCCGCTCCCTCGTCCATGCCCGCCCAGCCGGAGGGAATCAGCTCGGGGCCGTCCACGTCCCAGAGGATGCTCGTGTCTGCCCGGAGCAGGTCCCGGGCGGCTCGCGCGACGAGCTGGCAGAGCTTGCTCGGCTCTCCGACGCTCGCGATCGATTCGGCCAGGCTGTTCAGGACCAGGAGGGCCTCGTTCTCCTCGGCGAGGCGGCGCTGGGCCAGCACGTTCTCGATGGTGGACGGAAGCTTGGTCAGGTAGCCCTCCTCCTTGACGAGGTAGTCGGTGACCCCGAGCTTGAAGGCCTGGACCGCGATTTCCTCGTCCTGGCGCCCGGTGATCATCACCACGGGGATCCGGATCCGCTCTTCCCGCAGCGCCTTGAGGATCTCGATACCGGAGAGGTCGGGCATGCGGTAGTCCAGGAGGAAGAGGTCGTACGGCGCGGCCCTGAGCCTCTCCAGCGCGTCTTGCCCGCTCCAGACGACATCGAGCTGGAGGTGGGGGCCATGTTCTCTGAAGGCCCGCTCCGTCAGCTCGGCGTCAGCGCGATTGTGCTCGGCATAGAGCACGAGGACGGTCGCCCGCCGGATCTCGCGCACCGACTGGAACCACCGGAACGCTCCTTCGATAACCGCGGGGAGCGTGGCGAGATATCCCGGGCGCTTGACCACGTAGTCGGTGGCCCCGGCCTTGAGCAGGCGCACGGCCGCCTCCACGTCCCCGGCGCCCGTGACCAGGACCACCGGCACCCGGAGTCCCCTCGTCTTGATTGCGTCCAGGAGAGCCAACCCCGTCCCGTCCGGGAGACGGTAGTCGGCCAGGACCAGGTCGGTGTCGTCGGCGAGGAGTTGATCGAGCGCGTCGGCCACCGTCTCCACCATTCTGAGCTTCACCTGCCGCGCGTGGCGTTCAAAGTGCCGGCGGGTCAGCTCCTGGTCGGCGCGATCGTCCTCGACGTAGAGAACGCGGATCGGCTCCATGGGCCTCACCTCTCTTACTCGGACAGGGGATAGCAGGTGTTCGTCAGGATCCAGTAGCGATGAATGCGCTCCACCACCTCGGCGAACTTCTCAAACTCCACCGGCTTGACGATGTAGCTGGCAGCCCCCAGCTCGTAGCTGTGCTTGATATCCTCCGTCTCCGCGGATGTGGTCAGCACCACGGCCGGGACGTTCCGATACACCGGATGACGCTTCAGCTCGCGCAGCACCTCCAGCCCGTCCACCTTCGGCAGGCGCAGGTCCAGGAGGACGAGCCCGGGGACCGGGGCCTGTGCCGCGAACGCCCCGCGCCGGTGGACGTAGTCCAGGGCCTCCTCGCCATCGCGGGCCACCTGGATGGGATTGGACACCTTCCGCCGCTTGAGGGCGCGGATCATCAGCTCCACATCGGCCGCGTTGTCCTCCACGAGCAGGATCGGTATGGGTTCGGTCACGGCGTGCCTCCGGTGTTCGTCGGGAGAGCCAGATAAAACGTGCTCCCCTTCCCCAGCTCAGATACCGCCCAGGTGCGGCCGCCGTGGCGTTCAGCCACCTTCCGGACGATGGCCAACCCGACCCCCGTCCCGGGATAGTCCTCCTCCCGGTGCAGGCGCTCGAAGATCTGGAAGATCCGGTCGTGATACTTCATGTCGAAGCCGATCCCGGTGTCAGCCACCGAGAGGATGATGGCGTCCCCCTCTTTGCGGGACTTGATCGTAATCGCGCCCCCCCTGCCCTGGTTAAACTTCGCGGCGTTCTCCACCAGGTTGGCCAGCGCGCTGTGGAGCGCTTCCGGCGCGGCCTCCACGACCTCCACGGCAAAATCCATCCGGACCGTGAGCCCGCGTGCCCGAATCTCCGCCTGCAGCTTCTCACACACTCCCTCCAGGAGGGGCCGGAGCGCCACCCGCTCGCGCTTCATCTCGCGCCGCTCGAGCCGCGAGTAGCGGAGGAGGTCGTCGACGAGCTCCCCCATCCGGCGGGCAGAGGTCTGCATCATGGTGAGATAGTAGCGGCCCGTCGCATCGAGCCGGGCAGCGTAGTCCTCGACGAGCGCCCGCGCAAACCCCTCCATCCCGCGCAGCGGTCCCTTCAGGTCGTGGGCGACGGTGTGCGTGAAGGCCTCCAGCTCCCGATGGGCCTTCCCGAGCCGCTCGTGCGCCGTCCGCAGTGTCTCCTCAGCCTGCTTCCGGTCCGTCACATCACGAACGGAGGCGATGACGACGGGCCCCTCCGCCGTCGTGAGCGGGCTCAGACTGATCTCGACAGGAACCTCGCGCCCATCTTTCCGCAGGGCGTAGAGATCAAGGCCGGCCCCCATGGGCCGCGTACGGGGACCGGTCATGTACACCGCCCGGTGTCCCGCGTGTCGGTCCCGGAAGCGCGCCGGCACGAGCGTCTCAACCGGCATCCCGAGCAGTTCCTCTCGGGCATAGCCGAACAGCTCCTCGGCCTGCCTGTTGACCAGGACGATCTCGCCCTGCGGGTTGACGATGACCTGAGCCTCCGGCGCGGATTGCAGCAGCGCGCGAAACCGTTCCTCCGTTCGCTTGCGCTCGGCGATTTCCAGCTGCAAGAATTCGTTGACCAGAACAACCTCCGCCGTCCGTTCGTTTACCCGGGCTTCCAGCTCGTCGTGCGCCTTGCGCAGGACCGCTTCCGCGGCCCTCCGCTCGGTCGCGAGCGCGGCCATGGCCAGGATGGTCACGGTTGCGACGCCGACAAAGAACTGCAGGAGCAGCAGCGATTCGTTGACCGTTGTCTGCGCAAAGGGGCCGAACCCCCGGACGGTGTCCCAGACCGCGATCCACGAGACGATCGCCAGCGCCGTCGTCACCTCGCGTTGGCCGAACCGGAACGCCGCCCACACCAGAAACGGAAGCGTCATGAACGCCAGCGGGTAGTGGGTGTCCGTGGCGGGAAGCCACGCCCCGAACGCCATCCGGCCGACGACGAAGAGCGACAGGAAGAGGAGCAGCGCCTCGCCGGACCGGCGCGCGTCCCATCTGATTCGCGGGTGCCTGATCCAGGCGAGCAGCAGCGGGGTGATGACGAGGACGCTGACCGTGTCGCCGAGCCACCACGTGAACCAGACCGTTGGGTAGATGGCCCAGGCGGCCATTCCGGAAAACGCAAGGCTGGTTGGGCCGATGCTGGCGCTCACGAGGCCCATGACCAGCGCGACCGCGGTGAACTTGAACACGTGCTGGGCGCGCTCGAAGAGGTCGGGGGCGTCGACAGCGCGCCGGAGCAGGAAACCACCCGCCAGGGCTTCGAGCGTGTTGCCGATCCCGATCACCGCCGAGACCACGAGGATGGTCAGCGGGCCCGCGGGCTGATTCGCGAGGAAGACCACCGCATTTGCGAGGAAGGCGCCGAGCAGGATGCCGGGCCAGACGCGGTACCCGAGGAGCAGGACCGCCGCGAAAGCGATCCCGGATGGCGGCCACACCGGTGACGCGTTGGTCTTCTCAAAGGCCAGCAGGAGGCCGAGCCTGGCGGCCCCGTAGTACACGGCGGCCACGACGAGGACCTGTGCCAGCTCCTTTGCCAGGCTGGTCAGGGAGCGCGTGTTCATCGTGTCCGCACCGCCGCCAGGAGGCGCTCGAGCTCCTGCTGGATCTGTCGGAGTCGAATGGGCTTGGCGAGGCACGCGTCAGCCCCGGCCGCGAGGAGCCCCGGGATCGTCTCCGGGTAGCCCGTGATCCCGAGGATCCTGATGCCCCGGGTCTGGGGGTCGGTTTTGATCCGGCGACAGACCTCCATTCCGTTCAGCTGGGGCATCACCACGTCCAGGATCAGGATGGAAGGCTGAAAAGCCCCGACCTTGATCAGGGCCTCGTAGCCGTCGGTGGCGGTCTCGACCTTGAAGCCCCGGGGGTCGGTGGCCAGGAACTCCACGAGGTGAGCCACAGTGCGCGGCTCATCGTCCGCGATCAGAATCCGCGTCTCTGGCGGTTCACCCGGATAGGGCGGAAGCCCGTATTCCCGGAGGAAGCGCTGAAACTCGGCGAGCTCAATCCGGCAGTGCCCACCCGGCGTCCTGAAAACCCGGAGCCGGCCCTCGCGAATCCAGCGCCTCAGACCAGGGGTGGAGACCTGGCAGTGCCGGGCAGCCTTCCCGGTGGTCAGGGAGGAGCTGAGGGGGGGTTGTTTACTTAATTTCTGATTTTTCATATTTTCTGTTTAGCCCTGTTCCCATATCCCTGTCAATCGGGGAAATCCCTGAGTGGGGGGAGCGTGGGCCCTATTGTTCGGCCCATTCGTGGGGGGCTATAATCCCCACCTCAGGAGGTCTTTTCCGATGGTTCCACCCCTCTGGCTGCGGATCGAGGGAGCCCGGCAAAATAACTTGAAAAATGCGACGCTGGCCCTCCCCCATGACCGGGTCACGGTGATCACCGGCGTTTCGGGGTCCGGGAAGTCGTCCCTGGCCTTCGACACGCTCTTCGCCGAGGGGCAGTGGCGCTACATCGAGTCACTCTCCACCTATGCCCGGATGTTCCTCGAGCGCCTGGACCGGCCCGACGTGGACCGGATCTCCCACATCCGCCCCGCCATCGCCATCGAGCAGAAGAACCCGGTCCGGACCGCGCGCTCGACAGTCGGCACCGCCACCGAGGTTTACGACTACCTGCGCCTCCTCTACGCCAAGATCGGGCGCGTCCACTGCCCCCGCTGCGGACGCGAGGCGCGTTCGCACTCTGCGGAGTCGGTCGCTGACGCGCTGCTCGCGGAGTTCCCCGGCGAGCGTGCGCTCCTCTGCTTCCCGCTCCCGGTGGCGCCCGATACCGACCCGCGCGAGCTGGTCCCGCGGCTGATCCAGCGTGGCTTCGCGCGCCTCAGGGTCAACGGCAGCGTGCTGGAGCTGACGGCCCAGCCGCTCCCCGAGCTGCCGCGCGCGGGCGAGCTCCTGGTGGTGCTGGACCGGGTCCAGCTCACGGAAGAGCGGCGTAGCCGGATCGTCGAGTCCCTGGAGGCCGCGTTCCGCGAAGGGGGCGGGCGGGTGGAGGTGGACGTGCTCGGTAAGGGGCCGCGGACCTTCGGCGAGGCCTTCCGCTGCCAGAGCTGCGGGATCGCCCTCGAGCGTCCCCAGCCGCTCCTCTTCTCCTTCAACCATCCGCTCGGCGCCTGCCCGGAGTGTAAAGGGTTCGGCAACATCCTCCGCTACGACGAGACGCTGGTCGTCCCGGACGCCGGGAAGAGCCTCGCCGAGGGGGCGGTCGAGCCGTGGACCCGCCCCTCCGGGAAGTGGTACCAGCGCGAGCTGCTGAAGACGGCGAAGCGTCGCGGGGTCGATGTGCACCGGCCCTACGGCGAGCTCTCCCGCGAGGCGCGCCGCTGGGTGTACGAGGGTGACGACGACTTCTCGGGGATCAAGGGCTTCTTCGAGGAGGTCGAGTCGTACCGTTACAAGCTCCATGTCCGGGTCTTCCTCTCCCGCTACCGGCGCCAGTCCCGCTGCCCCGCCTGCGCCGGCGCGCGCCTCAAGTCCGAGGCGCTGACCGTGCGGGTCGGGGGGATCACCATCGCCGAGCTGACGGCGAGAACCGTGGAGGAGGCCGCGCGCTTCCTCCGCGAGCTGCCACTCTCGGCCTGGGCGGAGACGGTCGCCGGCGAGATCCTGAAGCAGCTCCACGCCAAGCTGGGGTTCCTGCTTCGCGTGGGCCTCGGGTACCTGACGCTCTCGCGGCAGACCCGAACACTGTCGGGGGGCGAGGCGCAGCGGATCAATCTGGCGAACCAGCTCGGCTCCCAGCTCGTCGGGACCCTCTACGTCCTGGACGAGCCCTCCATCGGGCTCCACGCTCGCGACACGGCGCGCCTGGCCGAGCTCTGCCGGGAGCTCGCCTACGCCGGCAACACGGTGGTGATCGTCGAGCACGACCGGAGCTTCATCGAGTCGGCGGACTACGTCGTCGAGATGGGCCCCGGCTCCGGCGAGCGGGGAGGGGAGGTCGTCTTCGCGGGGCCGCGGGAGGAGTTCCTGAAGGACACGCGCTCGCTCACCGCGCGCTATCTCGCGGGGCGGGACTCGATCGCGCTTCCGCTGAGCCGCCGGGAGTCGCGCCGGCACCTGGTCCTGATCGGCGCCCGGGAGCACAACCTGAAGCAGCTCACGGTGAGGATCCCCGTGCAGACGCTGGCGTGCGTGACGGGGGTGTCAGGCTCGGGGAAGTCCACGCTGGTCCACGACACGCTCTACCGGGCGGTGGCGCGGGCCTTCAAGGTCGAGTTCACCGCTGCGGGGGCTTACGACGCGCTCGTGGGGCTCGAGTACCTGAAAGGCGTGAGGCTCATCGACCAGGAGCCGATCGGCCGCACCCCCCGCTCCAACCCCGTGACCTACATCAAGGCCTTCGACGAAATCCGGAAGCTCTACGCCGCGCTCCCGCGGGCGAAGGCGCTCGGGCTGGCTCCCGGCGCCTTCTCCTTCAATGTCCCCGGGGGGCGCTGCGAGGCGTGCCAGGGCGACGGCTTTCAGAAGCTCGAGATGTACTTCTTCGAGGACGTCTACGTGACCTGCCAGGAGTGCCGGGGGCGGCGCTACCGGGCCGAGGTCCTCCAGGTGACGTACAAGGGCAAGGACGTGAGCCAGGTCCTTCAGATGACGGTGGACGAGGCGATCGAGTTCTTCTCGGCGCAGCCGATCCTGGGGCGTCGGCTCAAGGTCCTCCAGGACGTCGGGCTCGGGTACTTGCGGCTCGGCCAGCCCGCGACGACGCTCTCGGGCGGCGAGGCCCAGCGCCTCAAGATCGCCGCCGAGCTGGGGACGCGCCTGACCTCGGACTACCTCTACATCCTGGACGAGCCGACGACCGGGCTCCACCTCGAGGACATCAAGAAGCTCCTCGCCGTGCTCCAGCGGCTCGTGGACGCGGGCAACACGGTGGTGGTCGTCGAGCACCACCTGGACGTGATCAAGAGCGCCGACTGGATCATCGACCTGGGCCCGGAGGGGGGCGAGGCGGGCGGCGAGATCGTCGCCGAGGGGACGCCGGAGCACCTCGCGCAGGTGGACGGCTCGTACACGGGCAAGTTCCTCCGGGACGTCCTCACGAAGCCGGGGACGCGCGCCGCGCCGCGGGCGGCGGGCTGATGCAATCCTTCGTTCACCTCCTCGAGAACATCGGCTACCTGATCCTCGGCGTGCTGCTCTACTCCTACGTCGGGCGCTGGCTCCCGTTCGGCGATCCCGCGTACCGCCTGGGACGTCAGCTCCTGACCGGCGCCGCGTTCGGAGCCCTCGCGGTCCTGATGATGGTCCAGCGGATCGCCGTCGGCGGCGGCGCGTACGTGGACGCGCGTCATGTTCCCGTGGCGCTGATCGGCCTGTTCGAGGGCTGGCCGGCCGCGCTCGTCGCGGCCGCGATCGCGGTCGCCTATCGGATCTCGCGCGGCGGCTCGGGCGCCCTCGCCGGAGTCCTGGGCCTCCTCGCCGTCGCGTTCCTCGCGGCCCTCGTCCACCGGCGCTGCGGCGGGGCCGAGCGGGTGCGACCCCGTCACGCCTTCGCCCTCGGCGCGCTGGTCTTCCTCGCCACCAGCGCCTCGTTCGCGTTGCTCGGGTCTCAGGGCCTCGAGCTCTTCGCCCGCCGGTGGGCCCCGCTCCTCGTCGTGAACGTCCTCGGCGTGGGCCTGATCGCCCGGCTCCTGCACGATACGGTGGAGCGCGAGCGGCTCCTCGTCGAGCACGCGCGCTTCCGCGCGATCGTCGATGAGGCCAGCGACGGTATCGAGATCGTGAACGCGGACACCGGCCAGATCGTCGAGGCGAACCGGAAGAGCTGCGAGCTCTCCGGCTGCAGCCGGGAGGAGATGATCCGCCGGCACATCCGGGAGTTCTGGCCGTCGGATCGCTTCGAGGCCGGCGCGTCCCGGGTGGACGGGATCAGCTACCACAGGCGGAACGGGAGCATCGTCACTGTGGATGCCACGCGGCGCGAGGTCAACTACGGCGGCCGGCGCTACCAGGTCATCGTCTTCCGGGACGCGAGCGACCGCCTCGCGCGGGAGGCGGCCCAGCAGGAGAGCGCCGCGCTCCGATCGGTGGCGGAGCTCGCCAACGCGGCAGCCCACGAGATCAACAACCCCCTGGCGGCCGTCGTCGGGGGCCTGGACCTCCTCGCCCTCCGCGTCACTGCCGGGTCGACCGAAGCGGGGTGGGTGGGGCTCGCCCAGCGCGCCGCCGAGCGCATCCGTGACATCGTGGCGCACATGCGCCACATCACGAAGCTCGAGCGGGCGGAGCCCGTGGCCGGCATCTCGATGCTCGACCTGAGAAAGTCCGGTGAGCCCGAGTCCCCGGAGCCCGTGAAACCCGAAGCCCCTCCCGGCGCCTGAATGTCCCGCCTCGCTGACGCGGGGCTCGAGCCGGGTCGGGCGCCTCGCGCTCGCTCCTCCGGCTTCTACTACGGGTGGGTCGTCGTCGGCGGGGCGTTCCTCATCCTGTTTCTGGCCTACGGCGCCCAGTACGCCTTCGGCGTCTTCTTCGCCGCGCTCCTGGACGAGTTCGGCTGGAGCCGGACCGGGCTTTCCGGCGTGTTCTCGCTCTACGCGTTCCTCTACTGCGTCTTCGGCCTGGCGGCGGGACAGCTCACCGACCGGTGGGGTCCGCGCGTCGTGATCTCGCTCGGCGGCGTCTTCCTGGGCGCGGGGCTCGCGGGGATGAGCCAGGTTCGCGAGCTCTGGCACCCGTACGTGCTCTACGGCGTCGTGGCCGCCCTCGGCATGAGCACGGCCTACGTGCCGTGCAACGCCACCGTGGTGAAGTGGTTCGTTCGGAAGCGCGGACTCGCCGTGGGGGTCGCCTCCAGCGGCGGGAGCCTGGGGACCTTCGCGCTCCCGCCCCTCGCCCACCTGCTGGTGGGCGCCGTCGGCTGGAGGTGGGCGTACGTCGCCTTCGGCGCCGCGATCCTCGTGATCCTGAATCTCGTGGCCAGGGTGATGAAGCGCGACCCGGAGCTCCTGGGGCTCGCCCCCAACGGCGCGGCGCGGAGCCCGGCGCCGGCCTCAGCGAACGCCGAGGTCCGGTGGCCGTTGCCGTGGGCCATCCGAACAGCCGCCTTCTGGACGCTCTTCGGCGTCTTCGCCGCGACGTGGATCCCGGTCTTCATCCCGCTCGTCCACGCGGTGCCGTTCGCCCGGGACCTCGGGATCTCGCCGCTCCTGGCCTCGACCGTGGTCAGCGCGCTCGGGATCGCCGCGGTCTTCGGCCGGCTCGTCATGGGCGGAATCTCGGATCGGACCGGGCGGAAGTCGGCCCTCGGCATTTCGATCGGCCTCCAGGGCCTCGCCTTTCTGGGATTCATGGCCGTGGGCGGGCTTCCGGCGCTCTACCTCGTCGTAGTGGGGTTCGGGTTTTCCTACGGGGCCGTCTCCACGCTCTTTCCCGCCATCGTCGGCGATTTCTTCGGCAGGGAGCGGGCGGGGAGCCTCGTCGGCTTCCTCTTCGCGCTGGCGGGCTCGATGGCGGCGCTGGGGCCGGTCGGAGCCGGCGCGATCTACGACGCCACCGGCCGCTACACCTGGGCGTTTCTCCTGAGCGCCGGGTTCAACGGGCTGGCCCTGCTTCTCCTGGCGCTCGCCCGTCCGCCCCAGGCCCGGGCCGGGTTCTGATACGGTATACTACGATTTCCGATCGCCAAACCCGATCGGGAGGCGAGGGAGGGAGATGGCAGAGCGGCAGCGGGTTTCGTCCGGCTCGCCGTACGAGCCGAGGATCGGGTTCAGCCGGGCGATCCGGGTGGGCAATCGCGTGCTGGTCTCGGGGACTGCGCCGATCTGGCCTGACGGGTCGTGCGATCGGGACCCCGAGGCCCAGGCGCGCCGCTGCCTCGAGATCATCCTGGCGGCGCTCCGGGAAGCCGGAGCTGGCCCGGAGCACGTCGTTCGGACGCGAACCTATCTCACGAGGGCCGAAGACTGGGAGGCGGTGGGGCGGGCCCACGGCGCGGTCTTTCGCGAGACCCGCCCCGCCAGCACCATGGTCGTGGTCGCGGGGCTCCTGGATCCGCGCTGGAAGGTGGAGATGGAGGCCGAGGCCGTGGTCGGCTGAGGGGCGCATGGTCCGCGAGAAGACCATCGACGTCAGTGGAATGGCGATCTTCTACCGGGAGGCCGGCGCGGGAGAGCCGATCCTGCTGTTGCACGGGAATCCGAACTCGTCCTACCTCTGGCGTAAGCTCCTGCCCCGGCTGGCGCGCTTCGGTCGCGCCGTCGCCCCGGATCACTACGGTTTCGGCAAATCAGACAAGCCGGCTGACGCCGACTACTCCGTGCCGGCTACGTTCGCTACCTGGAAGGCTTCACGGTCGCCCTCGGGTTGGATCGGCTCCATCTGATCGTCCATGACTTCGGTGGTCCGTTCGGGCTTGGCTTCGCGATCGCCCACCCCGAGCGCGTTCGGAGCCTGGCGGTCATGAACACGATCTTCTACCCGGATTACGAGTGGCACCCGCTCGCGAAGATCTGGCGGACGCCCGAGGAAGGCGAGCGCTGGATGGCGGGATGGACACAGGAGCGCTTTGTCGCCGGAAGGCTCAAGGCACTGGTGCACCCGGAGAACCTCACCCCGGCCGACCTGGACATCTACTACGAGCCCATCGCGGACCCGGCAATGCGGACGGCGATTCTCAAACTCTACCGGAACACCACCCCCTCGGAGCACCCGGAGTGGGAGGAAGGCCTCCGGCGTCTCAACGTCCCCGCGCTGATCATCTGGGGACGCCAGGACCCGTACATTCCGCTCGAGACGGCTGAGCGCTTCCACCGAGACCTTAAGGGCTCATCCTTATTTGTGCTCGACGACGCCGGCCATCTCGTCCAGGAAGACCAGCCCGAGCAGGTCGCGCAGCTCATCGAAGCGTTCTATGCGAGGCGCCCATGGGGAACCTGAGAGACAAGTACTGCATCGTGGGGATCGGGGAGACCGAGTACAGCCGGAACTCCGGCCGCACCACCCGCGCCATGGCGGTGGAGGCCATCAAGAAGGCCATGGCCGACGCCGGCCTCACCAACCGGGACGTGGACGGCATGATGAGCTACCAGAACAACGACTCGACATTCTCGCTTATCGTGGCCGGCGACCTGGGGATCAGGCTCAACTTCTGGATGGACGTGGTGGGCGGCGGCTCCTCCACCGAGGCGCTGATCGGGCTCGCCATGGGCGCCATCGAGGTGGGGATGTGCAAGACCGTGGTGATCTTCCGTTCGATGAACGGCTACACCGAGGTCAGGATTGGCGGCACCGGCGTGCGCGCCGCGGCGCCGGTGCGCGGGGCCGACCTGGCCTTCCGGCCCTACGGGATGACGAGCGCGGGGCAGAACTTTGCCCCGACTTTCATGCGCTACATGTACGAGTTCGGGGTGACCTCCGAGCAGGTGGCCCACGTGAAGGCGGCGCACTCGAAGCACGCCTCCCAGAATCCCAAGGCCCTCTACAAGGAGCGTGTGAGCGTGGCGGACGTGGTCGGCTCCCGCTGGATCGTGAAGCCGCTCCATCTCCTGGACTGCTGCGTGGAGACCGACAACGCCACCGCCCTGATCGTGACCTCGGCCGAGCGGGCGCGCGATCTCCGCCAGCGGCCGGTCTACATGATGGGCGTGGCCGGGCGCGTGTCGAAGCCCCGGACTGACTTCCACTTCGCCCACGGACCCGTCAGCCGGGTGGCCGGCTACTACGCCAGGGACATCGTGTTCGGCATGGCGGGAATCGGGCCCGAGGACGTGGACCTCACCGGCTCCTACGACGCGTTCACGTTCACCGCGCTGCTCCAGCTCGAGGAGTACGGCTTCTGCAAGAAAGGGGAGGGGGGCGCCTATGTCTCGAGCGGCCTCATCGAGCTGGGCGGCAAGCGGCCCAATAACACCTCGGGCGGCCACCTTTGCGAGGCCTACACCCACGGGATGAACCTGGTGATCGAGAATGTGCGCCAGCTCCGCGGCACCGTGGACGACTACTGTCCGCGCTGCGCCGAGGGCGTCCACACCTACGACTACGCGCCCTGGCGGTGCCGGCAGGTGCGGGACGCCGAGATCGCGATGAACCTGGGCTGGTCCACGCCCGCCACCGGCTCCGCCCTGATCCTTCGGCGGTAACCAAGTGATAGGATCGTGGACTTCTGCCGCCCGGAACGGGGTGCGCATTGACAGACCCTCACCCCGGCCCTCCCCCAGGAAGGGAGAGGGAGAAGGAGAGGGAGCGCATGCCGAACGTGGAATACCGCGGGATGAACCTGATCGTGCCGGAGAACGACTCGGAGTGGAAGGAGTACTTCCAGGCCGCGCGCCAGCACCGCCTCATGATGCGGAAGTGCGCCGCCTGCGACCTGATGCGCTACCCGCCGACGCGCGCCTGCCCCTGGTGTACAGCGCTCGACTGGAGCTGGCAGGAGGTGAGCGGCGGGGGCACCATCTACTCTTACGAGATCGTCGTCCAGGCCATCCAGCCGGGGTTCCGGGACTGGGCGCCCTACCCGGTCGTGCTCGCCGAGCTGGATGAGCAGCGCGCCCGGCCCACCCCCGACGAGGGCCTCAGGATGATCGCCAACCTCGTGAGGCCCGACTTCGCGCCCGAGCGCGACGAGAACGTCGCGATCGGCAGGCGTGTTCGCGTCGTCTTCCAGGACCTCTCGCCCGAGATTGCCCTTCCCCAGTTCACCCTGACCGACGAGCCGGCCGAAGGTCGGCTCTGGCGCCTGGTCTGACCCGCCGCGCGCGCTCCCCGCGCTTTCGCGCCGGGGGCCCGGCCCCCTCCGATTGTCCTAGCAGGTGGGAGCAGGCGCTGGCTGCGCGCGGCCGAGCGGAGGCGCGCTCGTGGTCTCCAGCGTGAACGCCGCGGGGAACTTTCCCTCGAGGGAGCCCAGCACGACCACCCTGACGCCGGGTGAGAGGTGATGGCGCAGCCGGCTCACGGTCTCCCAGATCTCGTTACGCGAGCAGGCGCTCATGTCAAGGGCGACCACGCCCCGGCGCGACAGCAGGCCGCAGCGGACCTTGATCCCGACCCGGCGCCGCACATCGTCGGAGGCCAGCTGCGCGAGAACCGTCGAACGCAGCCCCGACCGGCGCCGGTCACGCCGATCGAGGAGCCACGAGACGCCCATCCCTGTGCCGAGAATCAGGGCCCAGGAGGCGCTCAAAGCAACGAGCACCATCAGCCTGAGCTGCGTCATCTGATCCATCTCGGCTCCTCCGTATGCGTTGCTCCCGGTCTCAGTTCGTGGCCAGAGACGGCTGGCGCGGGCGGGCGTGGGGCTCCTCGCCTGTCGTCCTCATCGTGACAGTCGCGTGGAACAACCGGTCCAGTTGACCGCTCACCTCGAGCCGGACACGGGGCGCAAGCCGCTGGGCGAGCCGCGTCATGATCTCCCAGAGCTCTTCTTGGGAAAACGTCAGCACGTGCACAGCCACCTGGCTGTCTGCCGAGAGGAGGGCGCACCGGACCTCGACCGCGATACGACCGCGGAGCTCCCGCGAGCTCAGCTGGTCCAGCACAGTCCGGAGCAACCGTGCCTGCCGGCGGTCGCGCAGGTTCAGGAGGATCGTCCAGGCGAGCGGGCCGCCCAGGACGAGCGTTGCGACCCCAATCGCTGCCAGCCCGTCCATCGGCGTCACCTCCCGAGCGCGGCGGGCTCGCCTTCGACGGGCTGCCCGAGCACCCAGCGTCCGACTCGAATCATGGCGAGGCCCATGGCGGCGCGGAGCCGCCGGCGCGGCGCGCGCGGCCGATCGTGCCATGCGCCCAGCGCTGCCAGGCGCTGTGCTTCCCTCAGCCGTTCCTTCACGAGCTGCTCGACGACGTAGTCGTTAAAGTCCATGAGCGCTGCCCTCCATCTCGTTCCGTTGCGTGAGCACGATCTGGTACCGGCCCGGGGTCATTCCCTTCGTTCTCTATGACCCCGCAGGGAGGCGAGTGTGAAACGGGGGCGCTACGAGCGTGTCCGAGTAAGCGCGTTCGCGCGCCGGCTCCGCCGGCGCAACCCATCCTGGGGGGAGGTCCGGAAGGGGGGCGTAGCCCCCCTCCGGGTTCCCTAGTGTGAAATCGGGTGGAGGTCGGGGCGGCAGCTGGTGCACGGCCTGAGCCCGGCCGCTTCCGCGCGCTCGCGGAGGCCGAAGAGCGTCAGGCGCGCGGCGTCCGCGGAGGCCAGCCAGTGGCACGTCGGCAAGCAGTACTCCTGTCCGGGCGCGCGGACGTACATCGACTCGCGCATGATGCGGAAGTCCCGGGCCGCCTTAACGGTGGGGATACCTTCCACGGTGAGGAGGCGTTGCTTCAGGCCGATCCGGTTGCCGGCGTAGCCGGTGAGGGAGTCCGAGCTGCCGATGACCCTGTGACAGGGGATCAAGATCGGCACCGGGTTCCAGCGGAGGGCCTGAGCCACGGCCCGCGCGGCCTCAGGCTTGCCGACCTTGCAGGCGATGCCCGTGTAGGAGACGACGGCACCGTACGGAATCTTCGACGTGGCCTTCAGGACCGTCCGGTGAAAGTCGGTCCTCGCGAGGCGCAGGTCGAGCGGCCACTCGAACCGACTGCGCTTTCCCTGGAGGTAATCGAGGAGCTCCCGGTAGAGCGTCTCGATCTCTGGGCCGTCCTCGACGGCCTCCGCGTGCTCCTCCCGGCTCAGGCGAGACGCCCGAAAGCTCGCGCCGCTTGCCAGGTACTCCACCAGGAGGATGCCCTGCTCCGACCGCGCGATCAGGAGACGGCCGAGCGGCGAGGGGAACACCCGGTACGCCACCAGGCGGCGGCGGAGGTCGGCCAGGCGCGACTCGAGTCGGTCGTGGGCGAGCGCCGCCTGCGCGGTCGGGAGCGACTCGTGTCGCAGCGTGTCCACCATCCCGTCGATGGCGCGGTAGCGCTCGAGCTCACCCTGACAGGGGCGGCAGCGGGCGACGTGGTCCTCCACCCGCCGCGCGGCCGCGGGCTCGGCCTCCCGCATGGCGACCGCGATGAGGTCCGGTTCAATCGCTTGGCAGACCGACGGCGTCTGTTTCATCGTCCTGGCTCCATGTGGGGCAGTTCGTCGCGATCGAGACTCTGGCGGATCTTCCGGAGAGCCTGAAAAACATGCGCGCGGGCACTCTCCGGAGAGCAGCCCAGGCTCCGTCCGATCCCCTCATAGTCGAGGTCGTGCATCTTTCGCAGCGTGAACGCCAACCGTTGTTTAAGCGGGAGGTCGCCGATGACGGTCTCGACCCGGGTCCAGGCTTCGTGGAAGCGCCTCTCCGCCTCGGGCCCCTCGTCGTCCACGCCGCTCGGTTCGGCGCGGACCGCGCTGTGGGCCTTCCGCTGGCGCTTGGCGGAGCGGAAGTGATTCCGGTAGAGGTTGGTCGCGATCGTGTATAACCACGCGCGGACATTGGCGTCCGGCGCCAGCGACCGGTAGGCCCTGAAGGCTCGGAGGAAGGTCTCCTGGGACAGGTCGTCGGCGTCGCTCGCCCCGGCCGTGACCCGGCGGAGATAGCGGTAGATCTCCCCGTGGTGCGCCGCGACGATGGCCTCGAACCCGTCGTCACTCATGGCCCTCAACTATAAGACACCGGAAACAGCCGGATGTGAAAGGGCCTTGGATCCGCGCTCAGCGCGGGAGGTGGATCTTCTTGATGACCAGGCTCGAGGGGGCGTTGGCGAACGGCCAACCGGCGATCACCGCCGAGAACCGACCGGCCGTCCCCCCGGCGACCAGGACCTTCAGGTTCTCCGGCGAGCGGAATTTGGGGATCAGCGTGTTGTCGGTCTCCGGACTCTCGAGTCTGGCGAGAACGGTGTCGGGAAGCCCCTCGCCGCCGTCCGTTCCCTGGAGAAGGTCCTTGACCGGCTTCCGCAGCCGCTCCCAGAGAAACTGCCGGATGTCGGCCTTGGACCAGCCGTCCCCGGCGATGGTGCGGGCGTGCTCGGGGGAGAGCACGAGGAGCGTGTCGCCGAGGGCCGTAGCCTTGTGGTGGCCGATCACCTCCATGCTCCGCGCGAGAGTCGTGAGGATATCCTTGGCAGTACGGCTGCGGGGTGCGGAGGTGACCTGCGGTGGCTCGCCGGCGAGGGCGGAGAGCGTGCTGTCAGCAGGCGCGAAGCCCTGCTCGACGTGGAACGGCTCCCAGGGGTTCTCCTCCTCGTTCTCTCCGATGCATGAGGTGTAGCGCCCCGGCTGCGCGAAGGTGGACATGCTGATGACGCCGGGCCTGGCTCCCCCGATGTTGACCCAGATCAGGCGGAGGGCCCGGCCGATGGTGGCGTTCGCGCGCCAGCCGGGGCCGAAGACTCCCACGCCGCAGTTGATATCGAGGGCCTTGCGGACGGGGCCGTTGACGATGAACAGCGGGGCGACTGCGTCGGTGGTGCCCGAGATGCCCAGGAGGCCGAAGGCCTCGTCGCACATGGCCTCGACGCCCGCGATGACGACGGGCATGTACTCGGGTCGGCAGCCGGCCATGACCGCGTTCGCCGCGATCTTCTCCACGGTCGCCCGGCCGTCGCGCGGGGCGACCAGCGCGATCAGCTCGTCGCCCGCGCGTCCCGACGCCGCGACGGCCCCCTCCACGCGCGAACGTGTGGGGGGCACCACGGGGAGACCGTCGGTGACGCCGCGCGTGTAGAGCTGCTCGATGGCCTCGTCGTCAGCGCTCATCGGGGCGCCCGCTGTCACCCCTGACGCTCGAGGGCGAGACCCTGGACGACCCGCGCGCTCGGGAGCCGGCGGAAGACCTCGGGCCAGATCTTGATCTTCCCGTTACGCCCGCCGGTGCCGAGGATCACGTAGTCGAGCGCCATCACCCGGCCGTCCACGAAGATCGGCATGTCCGCTGGGAGGCCGAACACCGTGGCGCCGCCGACGAGCATGCCGGTGAGCTGGGTCATCTCTTCGGCGGAGGCGAAGGAGACCTTGGACACGCCGAGCAGGTTCTTGACGGTGTGGTTCACGTCGAGCCGGGTCGTGCCGGTGACGACGCAGGCCGCGTATTTTTTTGGGTCCTTCTTGGAGGCGACGATGATGGTGTTGCCGGCATGATCCAGCGGGTGCGCGTAGCGCTCGCAGAAAGCCGCCGTGTCGGCGAACTGGGGGTCGCACGGGATGACCTCGTAGGGGAGGCCGAGGCGGTCGAGCGCGGACCGCGTCTCGCGCTCGGGATCACGTGGTTCGGTCATTCCTGGAGGGTCGCCTCGCGCGCGCCCATAAGAAGCACGGGGGCGCCGTGCGGCGCCCCCGCGTCTGGGGCCTCTGCTACTTCCGCGTCAGCCGCGCCAGGATCTCGTCCCACACCTTGTCGGCGAGGACGCGCACCTCCTCACGGGTGAGGGGCTGGATGGGGTGGGGGACCACCACGGTCCTATAGTCGCGGGCACCGAGCGCGTCGGCCTGGGACCGGGCGGCCTTCACGAACTCGGCGGAGATCACCGTCGCCGTCGGGAGCCCCTGGTCTTCGAAGAACACGCCGTCGTGCACACTGCACGTGGTGCACGACCCTCAGTC
>JACQWB010000208.1 GCA_016209385.1 Candidatus Rokuibacteriota bacterium | reverse complement strand
GAGGAGATCGGCGAGCGCATGCTCATCACGCCCGACAAGGTGCGCGAGATCGTGAAGGTCTCGCAGGAGCCCGTCTCGCTCGAGACGCCCATCGGCGAGGAGGAGGACTCCCACCTGGGCGACTTCATCGAGGACAAGCAGGTCGTCTCGCCGGTCGAGTCGATCATCGGGCTGTCGCTCCGGGAGCAGACGAACAAGGTCCTGAACACCCTCACCCCGCGCGAGGAGAAGGTGCTCAGGCTCCGCTTCGGCCTCTCCGATGGCTGCGAGCACACCCTCGAAGAGGTGGGGCAGGACTTCGCGGTCACGCGCGAGAGGATCCGGCAGATCGAGGCCAAGGCGCTCCGGAAGCTCCGCCACCCCTCCCGCTCGAAGAAGCTCCGGAGCTTCCTCGAGTCATGAGTGCCTGGCGAGATGCGCGAGCGAAGCGAGCCTTCCTCAGCGGGCACCCGAACCACCTCCGTGTGGCGAGGGGCGGGCGGACCTCGCGGTCCGTCCGCCTTTTTGTTATCATGCCCCCCGGGCCCATAGCTCAATTGGCAGAGCCGCCGGCTCATAACCGGTTAGATCCTGGTTCGAGTCCGGGTGGGCCCACCACGTGTCCGGAGGAACGGTGGATCTCCAGCTGCAGACCCTGATCGACCTCCAGGCGCTCGACAGCAAGCTCGCAGACCTCTCGGGTGAGCTGGCGAAGCTCCCGGCTCAGCTCGCCGCGATCCAGGCGTCCGTGACCGAAGCCGCGCAGGGCGCTGAGGCGCTAAAGGGGAAGCTCGACGCCACGAAGAAGGAGATCCGGCTCAAGGAGAAGGATCTTGAATTTTCATCCGCCAAGCGCGCCAAGGCCGAGGCCCGCCTCTACGAGGTGAAGACCAACAAGGAGTACTCGGCGGTGCTGGTGGAGATCGAGGAGATCAAGCAGGAGAAGGCCCGGATCGAGGAAGAGATCCTGGCCCTCATGGAGCGCCAGGAGCGGCTCGTCGTGGAGGCGCGGGACGCCGAGGTGGCCCTCCGGGCGCGGGAGGCCCAGGCGAAGGCCGAAGAGGCTGAGGTGAAGCGGCGGCTCGCCGACCTGGAAAGCGAGGTCACCCTCGTTCGCAGCGATCGGGAAGCCCTGGCCGGCCAGCTCCCCTCCGACCTCCTGGCCAGCTACGAGAAGCTTCTCCGCCACCTGGCCCACCTGGCCGTGGCGCAGGTGCTCCCGGGCGGCATCTGCGGCGGCTGCCGCGTGAGCCTGCCGCCCCAGGCGTTCCAGGAGCTGAAGCAGCAGTCGAGCCTCCGCACCTGCGAGAGCTGCGGCCGATACCTCTATTGGATCCCCACCTGATTCCGGGAGACGGCCCACGCGGGAGCTCCGTCCCGGAGGTCACGCTCACTCGATGTCCCGTCGCGACCTCACCGTGAGCAGGTTTACCGCGCTCGTCCTCTACATCGACGGCTCGGTGGAAGGAAACCCGGGCCCGGGAGCCATCGGCGTCGTCGCCACCGGCGCGGACGGGACCCCCGTCGAGGCGTGGGGAGAGGCGATCGGTCACGTCACGAACAACCAGGCGGAGTACCAGGCCCTCCTGGCCGGCCTCCGCAAGGCCCGCCAGCTCGGCGCCCGGACTGTCACCGTCCGCTCCGACTCCCAGCTCCTCGTCCGTCAGTTCCTCGGCGAGTACCGGGTGAAGGACCCGAAGCTCAAGCCGCTCCACGCGGAGGCACGGCGTCTGGCAGGGAGTTTCAAGAGCTTCGCCATCGAGCACGTCCCCCGCGAGGCGAACCGCGCGGCAGACCGGCTCGCCAACCAGGCCCGCCTGGCCCAGACCTGACCCCACCTTCGCCACTCCCTCACCTCGCCCGGCATGGTTGGCGGAATTCTGTTCATGGGGGGCGCCACCGTGCTCTTCGTGACGATGAACGCCGGCGTCAAGTCGTTGAGCGCCCACCTCCCCACGGTCGAGCTGATCTGGGCGCGGAACCTTGGGCACTTCCTCTTCATCACGGCGATCTTTGCTCCCGGCCATGGCGGGTGGCGCCTGTTCGAAACCCATAAACCGCTTCTGCAGCTGGCCCGGTCGCTCCTGCTGATCTCCTCGACCAGCTTCTTCTTCACGGCCCTCGCCTACGTGCCGCTGGCCGATGCGACGGCCGTATCGTTTACGGCGCCCATCATCGTTGCCGCGCTGGCCGGGCCGGCGCTCGGCGAGCGCGTGAGCCTCGGTCACTGGGTCGCGATCGGCGCCGGGTTCGGCGGCGCGCTCATCATCCTCCGTCCGGGCAGCGAGGCGGCGAATCCCTACGCCCTCCTGGTCCTGGGGAGCGCGGCGTGCTACGCCGGCTACCAGCTCCTCACCCGCTATGTGGCGGGCTTCGACACGCCGGAGACCAGCGTCGCGTACAGTGCCCTCGTCGGCACGGCGGTGTTTACCGCCATCGTGCCGTTCTTCTGGAAGACGCCGGAGCGCCTGGTGCACTGGCTGATCCTCTCGGCCCTCGGCGTCCTCGGCGGGCTGGGGCATTACTGCGTGGCGCGCGCCTTCGTCCGGGGGCCCGCCTCGACGATCTCGCCATTCCACTACATCCAGCTCGTGTGGGCCGCCGTGGCGGGCTACCTGCTGTTCGGCGACGTGCCGAGCCTCTGGACGTGGGGCGGGGCGGCCGTGATCGTGGCGAGCGGGCTCAGGATCGCGCTGAGGGAAGCCCGCCGCTGCCCGGCGTAGGAGACGCCTCGCCTTCGCCGGCTGCCGCCGCGCGGCGCGCGGGCAGGCCCGGTGATACAATAGAGGCGCTTTACGTGCGCTCTTTGACTGGCACCAGAGAAGGCCGGATGGTCGCCGGCCACACACTCGTGGCGGGAGGAAAGTCCGGGCTCCGCAGGGCAGGGTGCTGGGCAACGCCCAGGGGGGGCGACCCCACGGACAGTGCCACAGAGAACAGACCGCCGTCGCGAGACGGTAAGGGTGAAACGGTGAGGTAAGAGCTCACCAGCAGCCCGGGTGACCGGGCTGGCTCGGCAAACCCCACCCGGTGCAAGGCCAAATAGGAGGGCGATTCCCGCAAGGGAGAAGGATGGCCCGTCCGGTGCCCTCGGGTTAGGCCGCTGGAGGTGTCGGGCAACCGGCATCCTAGAGAAATGACCATCGCCCCGGGCGAGGAAACCGTCCGGGGTCCAGAACCCGGCTTACAGGCCTTCTCTGGTGCTTTTCTTTTTGTTTTCCAGGAGTTCCAGCGAGCACAGAACCCGCCTTACAAGGCCTGCCAGAACGCTCTTTCTCAGCCTTCCGACGAGAGGGATACTCCCAATTTCCGGGCGAGCTGCTCGGTTCGCTCCACATGCTTAGGGACCCGCAGCACCTTGAACTGCTGATGGGCTTCTTTGAGATGTGACGCAAGCGCTTCCCGGTCTCCACGCGCGTGGCCGAGTTCGGCCAGGGCCAAATGTGTCCGTCCTGCCTCCAGTCGCGCCTGCATAGAGCCAAAGGTCTGGAGAGCTTCGTTGAGATAGGATTCCGCCTCGGGGAAGGCGCTGCGCGCTTGGGCGATTCGTCCCAGAGCTCGCTGGGAGAGCCCGACCGCATACCCAAACCCGGCGTCGCGACCAATTCCCAAACCCTGTAGGGCCAGCTCTCGGGCCTTGTCGATTTGGCCGTTCAAGCGGAAGGCTTCGCTCAGACAGGCGGCGAACCAGCCCTGGAGCTGTCGCCATCGAAACTGGCTCATTCGCTGCACGGCCTGCTCGAGCAGCGGAATCGCCTGACTCGCCTCGCCCTTTTCCAGATAGGCGTAACCCAAAGAGGCCGACGCGAGAGCGCGCGTGAGCGGATCCGGGGATAGCTCCACGCCTCGCCGGCACGCGTCAACGCCGGCTTCCCACTCTCCCGCGAGCGCGTAGATTACCCCGCTCCCCCAGGCGGCATAGCTTTGAACGTCCCGGTTGGCGATACTTTCGCCCACGCCACGAGCACGAGCCATCGCCGCCAGCGCCGATTCTATCTCGCCCATTAGGTGGTAATTGAGCCCTTCTCAAGCCCGGGCAGAGGCTACGGGCGCGCGCAACTACCACGGAAGCTTCGCGGGCTCGTACGCGTCAATCCGCTCTTTAACCACGAGCACGGGGTCGATCCCGTAGAGCCGCCGGGCGTTCTCCCCGAGGAGCTTTGCCTCGACGTCCGACGGCACCTTGTGCCGTTCCATCAGCTCGAGCGCTTCCCACGCGTCCTCGGCGTCGTGGTGCGGATAGTCCGAGGACCAGATCCCGATGTTCTCGTAGACGTCCCACATGCGGTAGACGGGCTCCTCGTCCGACTCAAACGCGATGAAGCAGCGTTCGTAGAAGACCTCGTAGGGATCTCGGACCTCGCGGCCGCGCTGAAACGCGTAGAGGTCGAGGAAATTCCGGCTCCGGGACAGAGCCAACGGGAGCCACGTCGCGTTTGACTCCAGGACCGCCGCTTTCAGCTTCGGGAACTTCTCCAGCCATCCGCTCATCAACACCGTCGTCAGCCACGTCATGGCCTCGAAGATGAACCCGAGCGACTCGGAGCTATCGATGTGGGGATCCATGGCAAAGACGATGTTGCTCACGAACTGCCCCGGCGAGTAGACGACGCTTTCGTCGGTGAAGAGCAAACCCTGGCCGGAGGCCCGCGTCCGGGCGATCCGCTGCGCCCACTCCGGAGTGAGCGCTTCCCTCGACGGGAAGGTATGCATCGCGAGGACGATCCCGAGGTCTTCGAACTCCCGCCACAGGGGATCGAATTCGGGCAGCGTGGGATACCGCCCGTTCCAGAAACACGGGCGGACCGCCGCCGCTTTAAAGCCGAGCCTTGCGGCGCGACGCAGCTCCTCCACCGAGTGCTCGACGCTCTGAATGGGCAAGACGGCGCAGGGGAAAAGCCGTCGCCGGTCCGCACCGCAGTAGTCGTACACCCAGTCGTTGTAGGCCCGAGTCAGGATGCGGGCCGCCTCAGGGTCCCGTACCAACGCCAGGCGCACGAACCAGGTCGGGAAGAGCATCACCTGGTCCGTGCCGAGGGCGTCCATATCCCGGAGCCGGGCATGGGGATCCCGGCACCCCGCCAGGCGTCCGAGCTTCTCCTTCCACTCGTCCGTGCCCGGGGTGAGCGAGCCGATCAGCTTCTTGTCCCAGCGCGGCCAGCCGACCTCGGCCGCGTTGGAGCGCTCGCGGGCAGCCGGAACGACGCGCCCGTTGATGCATAAGAGCTCTGTGTCCGTGTGGAAGTGAAACTGGGTCTTGACCCATGCTCGGACCGTGCTCGGCACGTACTCGTCCCAGATCTCGGGAGGCTCCACCACATGGCTGTCACAGTCGAAGATCGCGAAATTCTTCGTCATCATCCGCTCCTCCCGGTGCGCGCCTCCCAACCGCCTCTCCGTACCCGGCGGCTCCCCAATCACGTTGTCGACGCGGAGTCTAGCGCCTGAGCTTCCGCTCCGCAAGCCGGTACCGTTCATGGCGACCGCGGAACGGGGGCAGCCACGTCAGACGCGTGGAAACCAGAGATCGACGCGGCCTGACCCCTGGTTACAGGAAATCCGTGATGTCCCGCCTCCGCATGCTCCGGCGCTCCTTGAGGGCCCCCGGATAGAGGTCGAACACGAGAAGCTCCCTGGCCGCCGCCCAGACCCGGCAACGGAAATGAAACCGCGTCAAGGACCCGGTAGGTGTGACGGGACCCATCGCTGGGGCTCACCCCGCAGACAGTCGATGAGGACGAGGAAGCGATTGGAGTTTCCCGCGACCGTCATGGCAGTGATGCTGGGTTCGCAATCACGTGGCAGTTGAAACCGAGACCGCAAAGCTTCGGGAGAAAGGTTGCGAAGTTCAGCGAATTCCGGGCTGGACAGCTCGATCAGTACTAGCAGAATGAAGCCGAAAACACCCCCGGCGCGTCGTCTCACGTCTTGACCCCCAGTTTACGCAGGTCGAAACTTCCAAAAGTCGTTGTCATCATACCGCACCGCCCGAGGAAGTTTCCGCTCGCATCCGGCTCCTGCTCCAGTATGTCTCCGCCGACAAGCTCTGGCTGAACCCGGACTGCGGCTTCTGGGAAACCCCGCGCAGGATCGCCCGGCAGAAGCTCGACGCCCTGGTCCAGGGGGCGCAGACCGTGAGGAAGGAGTTAGGGTATTAGCGATCGCCGCATGGGGCGCTGGGCGCCCGCACCGGCTTGTTGACTTACCGATCGTCGATCGATATGCTCGTTGTAAAGCGATGGAGACGGTGACGCTTTCGAGCAAGTTCCAGCTCGTGCTTCCGCGCCGGGCACGGGAGCGCCTCGGACTCCGCCCCGGCACGAAGCTCACAGTCCTGGAGAAGGGGGGGGTCATCTTCCTCGTTCCCGAGCGCCCGATGCGGGCCCTGCGCGGGGTGGCCAAGGGAGTAGCGCCCGAAGGCCTCCGAGAGAAGAAGGACCGCCTCTGATCCTGGTCGATTCGAGCGGCTGGATCGAGTACCTCGCCAACCGGCCGCTGGCTGATCGCTTCGCCCCCTACCTCGAGGGCAGGGAGCCCCTGCTGGTGTCCACAATCGAGATCTACGAGGTTTACAAGGTCATCCGCCGAGACCTCTCGGAGGAGCGAGCCCTCGCGGCTGTCTCGGCCCTGCGCCGCGCCACGATCGTCCCCGTTGACGCGTCGCTGGCGCTGGAGGCGGCGGACATCTCGCTGGAGCGCGGCCTCGCCATGGCTGACTCCATCGTCTACGCGACCGCCAGGCGCCACGGCGCCAGGCTTGTGACCGCAGACGTGGATTTCGAAGGGCTCCCCGAAGCTATGGTGGTGCGCTGAGCGCAGGGTGACGCGTCACAGTCAGGGAACCCAACCTCTTGAGGGCTCTCCCGGGCTCGAGCCCGGTCGTGTGGCTGTGCCTGAGCATGGCCGGGCGGGCGCCCGGCGGATGACTTACACGGCCACCCGTGCGTGGTCCTTTACGGGATCGGTGTGAAACTCGATCTGCTCGCCAGAGCCCCTCTCGAGGCGGGTGACCACGCGCCAGCGCGCATCGTCCGTCTCGGGGAAATCCAGCCGGTAGTGGGCCCCGCGGCTCTCCTCCCGGCGGAGAGCCGCCGTCGCGAGGAGGCGGCCAAGGAGGGCCAGGTTCCGCACGGATAGGGCACTCTCCAGCTCGTGGCCGCGCGCCCATTCGGACGAGCGGGCCTCATCGGCCAGGCGCATCCGCGGAAGATCCTCCCGCTCGATCTGCTCGTATTCGGCCAGGGCCTCGCGGCAACCCCGGGCGGCGCGGATCGGCCCCAGCAACTCATGGGCGAGCAGCCGACAGCGAAGCCTCACCTCGGCCTGAAGCGGACCTTCGCCCCGCGCCAGCAGGCCGGCGACCCAGTCGCGCTCCTCGGTGGGAATCCCGATCGGGCCCGGGCGACGAGCCGCCCTCGCACAACCGGCGGCCGCTCTTCCGGCCCTCCGGCCGTAGACCAGCGACGCAGAGAGCGCCGAGCCGCCGATCCGGTTCCCCCCGTGGATTCCACCGGCCGTCTCCCCGGCAACCCAGAGCCCGGGAACGGGAGTGCGCCCGTCGAGGTCGATTCTCAAACCCCCGAGCCAGGTGTGGCTGCCCGGAGCCACCTCGAGCGGCGTCTTTGTGATGTCGATCCCACGTGACAGGCAGGACTTATAGACGTGCGGGATCTGCCGGAGAATCGTCTCCAGGGGAACCTCCGTCGCATCCATGAAGATCCCCCCTGTTTTCCCCGCCCGGCCCGCGTGGATCTCCTTCGCCATGGCGAGGATCACCTCGCTCCGCGTGCTCTTCTCGGCCGTCTCGGGGAAGTAACGCTTCAAGAACTGCTCGCCGTCGCGGTTGCGGAACACAGCCCCCGCGTTGATGAACCCCGTGGGATGCGGGGGAAAGCCGAAGAGCTCCTCCGGCGCGCAACACATGGCCTGGAAGTCGATCATCTCGAGGCCGATCAGCGGCGCTCCCGCCCGAAATCCCAGCACGTAGCCGTCTCCCGTCACCTGAGGGGGGTTGTCGTTGACGTAGAAAAGCCCGCTGCCGCCCCCCGTGCACAGGATGGTCTCCTTCGCGGAATAGGAGACCAGCCGGCAACGCGAGTAGTCCACCCCCCAGGCCCCAACGATGCGGCCGTCCACCTTGACGAGGTCGAGGACGGCCGTATTGGAATGCTGTACGATCCTCGAATCGCTCCGAAGCCTCCTGGAGAGCAGCTTGGTGAGCATGTTGCCCGTCGTGTCGTAGTGGTGGACCGCACGGGGATGGCGGTGGCTGGGGAACATCTTCAGGTCCAGGTTCCCCTCCGTGTCCGTCACAAACTCCGCCCCCCACTCCCGAAGGTCTCTCACGACATCGCCGATGCCGTACACCCAGGTCCTCGCCAGGTCCGGGTCGATCAGCTCCCCCCCATGACGAAGGACGTCCTGGAGGTGAAGCTCGGGGCTATCGCCCTCGGCCAGGGCCGCCGCGAATCCGCCCCGAGCAACCGTGGTCGTCCCGCTGGTCGCTCGCCCCTTTGTAGCGAGGATGACGCTGACCGCCGCCGCGGCGCACTCGAAGGCGGCCATGGTGCCGGCCGCCCCGCCTCCGACGATCAGCACGTCGGTCGCGTGATGCTCCACCGGGATGTCGAATGGCATGGCAGAAAGGCCTCAGCCCGGGCGTCCCAGCAACTCCAGAAAGGCGCCCGCGCACGCTTCGGCAAAGGCCGGGTCGTTGATGTGGAGGTCCAGCTCCCGGAGATCACCCCGTTTCAGATGGGCCCGAAGGGAGCGAGCGAAGGCGGCGTCCGTCTCGGGCTGACGCCATGGCCCCCGCGGGCGGCCCTCCAGATCGTGCGTCGTCCGGCGGGTGTGCTCGCTGAAGCCCCGCGCCGGGATGAGGACGATGAACGGGCCCTGCGCCTGGTTCAGCCGCTCGGCCATCAGCTTCCCGAGGGCCTCGAACTCCTCCGCGTTCGTGCGCATCAGGATGTTGTGCGGGTTGAAGAGAAAGAACTCGCGGCCCCGGAACCGCTCGGGCACCATCCCGGCCCAGAAGTTCGCGTGGTCGAGGGCCCCGGGAACCACGACCTGCGGGAGGCCCGCCTCCGCGGCGCCCCTCAGCCTTTCCTCGCCGGCGCTGTACACGCCCCCGACGACCAGGTCAACCAGCTCGTGAGTCGTGACATCCACCACGCCGGCCAGCTCCCCTCTTCGAGCGAGCGATTCAAGCGCTCTCCCCCCGGGCCCCGAAGCGTGGAAGAGGATCACCTCAAAGCCCGCCGCCTTGAGCCGCTCCGCCACTCCCTGGACACAGCCAGCCGTCCCGCCGAAGGAAGAGACCGCCACGAGAGGCGTCTTCCTCGCGGCCGCCCCCGATTCCTCCGCCCGACCTCTCGCCATCGCCACGACGGCCCGGGCGGCATTTTCGATCACGGCCCGCGTGATGCGGTTGAGCGACACGTCCCCGATGGAAGGGAACATGACGATGTCGCTCTCGGCCACATACCACTGCACGGCCGCCGTCGCCGCAACGGGGGTGACCATCACTTTCGGGAAGAGCGGTGGAAGGGAGCGCATAATGCCGCAGGCCACGGTGGTCCCGTTGGCCCCCCCGATCCCGACGGCGCCGGAAATCTTGCCTGAGGCGACCAGCTCAGTGACCACCTTGCGCCCGCCAGCGATCACGATCTCCGCCGCCCGCGCCCGGTCCAGGCCAGCCAGCGCCTCCCAGGTCGAGCCCGCAGCCTGGGCCAGCTCGCGGCCCGGGACAGCCGCCCCCTCGACTGCGTGGGGACGGAGGGAGATATCGATGAGCTCCGGGCGAGCTCCCGCCCTCCGGAGGGCCTCACACAGAAACCGCCCCTCCTCGGCCTTGCTGTCGAGGGTCACGAGCGCCACGACCGCCACATCTGCCATCGAAGCCCACCTCTCTCAGCCGATCCACGAAACGGAACCTGTCCCGCGTGGGATCTGCCCCGGGGAAACCTGCGACGACCGGCCGGTCCTTCAACACGGAGGGCGGAACGCTCGCCCGGTTCCAGTGAACGGAAGAAATTCTAGCACAAGACCGCCCGTGCTTTCGGAACCGGACTCCGTTCCACCGCGTGGGGGATGCGGCAGGCTGGCCAGGTGGCTGGTGCTCGGGGGGCGCGCCCTCCGGCCTCCTGGTAGGATATCGCGCGATGGTCACGGCCAGTGTAATCCCGGCTGCGGGATGGGAGTGCGCCACGGATTCTCTCTGAATCGAGGAGGTGGCTGATGGCCCAGGAATCCAGCGGACCGCACGTTGACCGCTCGACCGATGTGGCCCGGCGGTGGCTAATGGCGCTGGAGCGATGTGTGCGGCCGCTTGACTACGCGGCTGCCCGGCCACTCTTCGCTGCCGACGTCATCGCTTTTGGTACCCGCGCCTACACGGTGAGAGACCGTGAGACGCTGGAGCGCGAACAGTGGCGACCCGTTTGGCCTTCGATTCGTGGCTTTACCTTCCGGCTCGACGAGCTGCGCTGCTGGGGTGGGGAGCAGGGACTCTGCGTGACCGTCCCCTGGGACTCACTGGGCGTCCAACCCGATGGGACGACCGTTCCCCGACCGGGCCGGGCGACTGTCTTTCTGGTGCCCCGCGAGCGCGAGTGGGTAGCAGTCCACTCTCACTTCTCGCTCACCCCATCGCCCCCTCAGCCCTGACCAGTCAGGGCAGCGCGCGGTCTCGTCCCTGGAGGCGCCACGAGCTGGGTACGACATCCCCACCCGCCCCGCGAGAACCTGGCGATCGTGAGCTGAGCTGCCTTCCCCCGGGAGTTGGACGGCGCCGAAATCAGATCGGGGGCGGCGCGGACTCGAGGAGACGCGATGCGCCGTCTCAAGGGGAAAACTGGCAAACGGGGCCCCCCAGCGGTGAGGTGCTTCGCCTCACCAGCAGCGCATCGAGTCGTGCAGGATGGCCTCGAGGTCGACCGCCCCGACCGGGCGCGGCGCCCCGGCCAGGAGCCGCGGCTGCCGGAGCGTGCCCTCGACAAGCGCGGCGATGTCGCGCTCGCCGTAGCCCACCGCGGTGAGGCCGTTGGGGATCCCCACGTCGCGCATGAGCTGGGCGAGGGCCCGGGGCAGCGCCTCCCCCCACTCGCCCTCGGCGAGTCCGGCTGTCGAAAAGCCCATCAGCTCGGCGGCGCGCAGGTGCCGCTCGAGCGAGGTCGGGTAGGTGAACCGGAAGGCGGCGGGCGCGGTCAGGATCACCGACACGCCGTGGGGGACGAGCGGGTGGCTCACCCGGTAGCCGGTGGGGAGGTAGTCGCGCACGAGCCCCGCGATCGGGTAGGCGAGGGCATGGGGAATGTGGACCCCGGCGTTCCCAAACCCGATCCCGGCGTAGTTCGCCGCCAGGGCCAGGTGCGTGCGCGCCTCGAGGTCGAGCGGGTTGAGGACGGCGCGCCGGAGGTAGCGCCCCACGTACTCGATGGCCTTCTCGCACCAGATATCGCTGGCCGGGTTGGCGCCGATGTAGGCGGGCCGGTCAGGCGGATGGTGCTTGGGGCGGGCGTCGTAGGGACGCGTCGTGTACGACTCGATGGCGTGGGTGAGGATGTCGCAGCCGGCGGCGGCGGTGACTTCGGCGGGCGCGCTGAGGGTGTTCAAGGGATCCACCACGCCGAGGGCGGGGCGCAGCAGGCGGTGGGAGATCCCGGCCTTGATGCCCTGGTCGACCACGTGGGTCACCGCGACGGCCGTCGTCTCGCTTCCGGTCCCGGCGGTGGTGGGCACCGCGACGAGGGGGCGCAGCGGCCCCGGTACCGGGATGCCCTTGCCCACCGGCTTGTTCACGTAGTCGAGGAGGGGCGCCGGGTAGCAGGTGAGGAGGTTGACGGCCTTGCCGGTGTCGATGGCGCTGCCGCCCCCCACCGCGACGAGCCCGTCGAACTCCTTGGTGCGGGCCCAGGCGGCAGCCTCCTCCATCGACCGGTCGGTCGGCTCGATCTCGACCCCGTCATAGGTCTCGGCCTTGATCCCCTCCTCGCCCAGGAGCCCGCGGACCCGTTCCGGCAGGCCGAGGGCGGCCAGGTTCCCGTCGGTGAAGATCAGGGCCTTGCTCACGCCGAGCCGGCGCAGGTCGTACCCGATCTCGTCGGTGGCACCCAGGCCGAACTTGATCGGCGACATCTCCATCACGAACACGGTCTCGGTGGGAAGCGTCACGCCTTTCACAATATCACTCCGCTCAGGAGCCATCGGTTGAAGGTGTTGTCCCCCTATTGCGCCTTGAGCCGCATGTCCTCATAGGAGGGGAAAGGGTACATCGGGATCGCGGTGATCGTGTGGTCGGCCAGCCGCGGCCCGACCCCCATCAGCGCCCGCAAGTCCATGATCGGCGCGAACATCACCCGGTCGACCGTGAGCTGCTGGATGCGATGGAGCAAGGCTTCGCGCTTGGCGGGATCCCGCTCCCGTGCCTGCTGCTGGAACAGCTCGTCGATGTCGGGATATCCTCCGTAGGAATAGCTTCCCTTGGAGTAAATGAATTCCGCGACGCGGCTGGCCGCGTTGCCCGAGTTCCCCGCTGCGGTGATGAACAGGCCCTTGAGCTTCTTCTCCCGCCACTGGGTGTAGAAGGTCGCGCGCTCCACCGGTCGCATCTTCACCCGGATCCCGATCGCGTTCAGATCGTTCACCGCGGCCTCCGCCACCGTGAAGAAGGGCGGAATCGGCACCAGCTCCCCGCCGTCCATCCCGTTGGGATAGCCGGCGTCGGCGAGCAACTGCTTCGCCTTCTGGGGGTCGTAGGGCGGCGGCGCCACCTGCAGGGCAAAGTCCATCACGCGGGGCACGATGACCCCGGCGGGCGGGCACAGGCCCACACAGGCGGCGTCGCTGATCGCCTTGCGGTTCAGGGCATAGTTCACCGCCAGCCGCAGGCGCTTGTCGTGCCACGGCGACTTGGGGTCCCACTGGTCGGCGAACTCGAGCCAGAAGATGGACGCATGCCGCGTGGCCACCAGCGTCAGACGCGGATCGCGCTTCACGTCCTCGGCCTCCTGCCCATCAAAGGCGACGCCGATGTCGGCCTCTCCCTTCTTCAGCATCGCCAGGCGCGTGGTCCCTTCAGGGACGCTCTTCATGATGAGCCGCTTGACGTGGGGCACATGCCGCCAGTACCCGGCGTTGGCTTCCAGCACCACCTCCACGCCGGGCTTGTGGCTCACGAACTTATAGGGGCCGGCCCCGATGGGATGTTTCCTGAAGCCCTCGTCCCCGACCTGCGTGACATATTTCTTGGGAACGACGATCCCGGCGGCCGTAGCCGTGGTCCCATAGAAGGTCATGAAGTCCGGCCAGGGCGCTTTCAGACGGAAGCGCACCGTCAGGGGATCGACGACCTCCACGTGCTCGACGCGTCCCTGCAGTTCCCTGGCGCCCGCCCCTTTGTAACGCTCGAAGCTGAACTTCACGTCCTCGGCGGTGACCGGGTCGCCGTTGTGAAACTTGAGCCCGCGGCGCAGCTTGAACTCGTACACCAGCCCGTCCGGGCTCTCCGTCCACGACTCCGCCAGGGTGTTGGCCATCTTTTTCCCCGGCAGCGGGCGGAGCAGCGCATCGTGGATCGCATAAAGCAGCCCAAAGGGGGTGATCTGTGGCGGCGCGGTGGACGGGTCGAACCAGGTCGGGGCGAGGGTGACATGCCAGGCAACGACCACCTCCCCCGCCGAGGTCGGCTGGCCGGCAACCCCCTGGGCGACGCCCAGGGTCAGCACAGCTGCTATGAGCAGCACGGCGATCCGACGATGTGGTGGGACCATGCGGGATTTCAGATGTGGACCCATTTTCTCCTCCTTACGGGAGCATAGTCTAACGACCAAATTCACCGACTGCCCCCTCTAACCGGAAAGCACCGGCAGCGAATCCGGCAACTCAGCAACCAAAGCGTATCGGCTCGCGCGGTGGCTCGCGGCTGTTCGGTGAAGCGATCTGTCAGGCAGCGCATCTAAGAGGGAGTCGGCTTGTGGCGCTGCCGCAGTTCCCACAGCATCTGGTCCGGCGGCACGAAGAACGGGTTCAGCTGAAGTCTGCCCCCCATGATCACCATCGGATGCGTCCGGAAGATGTCCATGACGATGTCGGCACCGAACCGGGCCAAGTCGTAGGTTCAGACCACGGCATCGTCGTATTTGGGCAGCACGTAGTTTAACCGAGTCTCATACTCTACGATCTCACCGACGCCGGGGCGGTCTTCCAGGGCCCATTCCATGTTGGCGACGAGGCGGGTGAGCCGGTAGCCCTGCGTTTTGCCGCGGGTCAGCACCTCTTCAATCAGGGCGAGCATGCGGTTCTGGTCGAAATGTCCATCGCGCAGGTAAGCCTCCTCCCAGGCACGGATGTCGAGCTGCCCCTTCCGTTCGGCCGTGGCGACGTCGATGCCAGCGGCCTGGAGGCGTCGCCGGTGTTCCGGGCGGTGCCCGGATTCAACGATGTGATAGGCCTTGTCGCCGTCATCGAAGCCGTCGTTGATGAAGGGCAAGAGAACATAATATTCCTCGTCCTTGGTGTGGAAGAAGGCGCACACATGGCGGGAGCGGTCGAGAACCGAGCCAGCCAAGTGCACCCGTTGTGGTTTGTCGGTCGCCATGGTTCCTCCCATCGGCCGTCTGGCAGTAGGTCGGTCAGCATAGCGCGTCGCAGCGCTGCTAACCCGTTGCGGGAATTCTATAGCAGTTCCAGTCGTTTAGGAAGGCCACGTCGAGGAGCTGCCCGGACACAAACACTGCGGCTGCGGTCAGCCTAAATGCTCTTCGGGTCGCAGATGATCCCAGGCCGTTTCCGAGCTCGGCAGCACTCCCGGCCCCCGCGATTGTAGATCATCGTGGTGCTCAGAGGCCTCCCGCCCGGGACGGCCGGGACTCCAGCGGCGGCCAGCCCCCTCTCGTATGGTGGGCCCAGCCCTCATCGGTCAGGTCAATGCCCGTTACCCGGCAGCCAAACTCGTCGGCGAGGCAGCGTGCGGGCCCGCCGAGGCCACTGCCGACGTCGAGCACATGCATGTTCGGCCCGGGACCTACCACACCCGCAAGCTCGAGAGTGGCCTCGCGGCCCCGAATGTGAAACTCGTCAACCGGCGCGAAGTCCTCCGGTTTGAGGTTCTTGACGTCTTTCCCTGCATGCCAAGGCCGCGAGAATTGAAGCTCCTAGATCGGGCGTCGCGTAGTGTTGCTTGATCTTCTCGGTTAGGGCGCTTGGCTGTGACATTGCGCGTCCTTCCTTGCCGGGTACCTAACGCACGATTCAGCGGCGTGCATAGCACGACCGCTGCAATCGAAGGTCATCCGGCGGCTCCCCCTTCGGTGCGCGCATCGCCATATTCCAGGAAAGTTGCGAGGATGAGTTCTCGTAGCTCGGGTAGTTGCTTGAGAGAAACCATAGGCGTGAACTTGAGGAGCAGCTGCAGTGCAGCCGTGAAATCCCCCTTGTCCAAGAGGGCCATCCAGAAAGTCTGAAGCCGAGTCATAAAAACGTCCTCGTCGACGTGGCTGGCGGATAGAGCCTTCTCGAAGGAAGCGACCGCGCTAGCGGCGTCGGCGCGGGCTTCGTATGCCAACCCTGCGATGCGGAAGCGCTCGGCGATGTCGGGCACGCGTTCCGCGAATCCGAAGAATGTCGAGACCAGTTCGTCACGTTCTGCCCTCAAGCCGGCCTTGTCCAGTTTGGGTAAGAGGGCGAAGTACGCTTGATGAAACAGGAGAAGAAGGCTCTCCATTATGAAGGAATACTGCGTGTCTGGGAGCCGCTCCGCCGAGAGATGTCGAGGCAGGGTAGTCAAACACCACTCAGTGCGAAGGAATCTAATGCGAAGCAAGAGTTGGTTTCTCTCGCGCCGAGGGCTCAGCCACTGGCCATCGCTCCCGGTAGCTTGCTTTTCGACGAGGTTCGACAGCGACTTCCAGGATCGTACGGGTGGTATCCACGCCGGAATCTTTGTGACGACGACCGACCCGCGATGCACGCGGATGTGGAGACCTGTGGCCTTCTCCAGGAGCGTTAAGGCCGCGTCAAGCGCTGGCAGTTTCTCCGGGCCTACCGTCAGTCGCCGATACTCAACAATCAGGCTGCTCATCAGTGATGCTCGGCACGCTTCGCCGGTCTCCTCGATATGTTGGTGGCGCAATGATTCTTCTTCGCGGCTTCGCGCTGGCGATTCTGCCGCCGGTCCAACCACGCCTCTGCTCTGAGCCGTGCCTCCAGGGCCCCGATCTCTTGACGCGACAAGCCGTGAGCAGGATCGTCACCCCCGAGCGGCGAGCGGGGCACAGGCGCGACAGTGCGCTAGCCGGATATCAGCCCGCAGTATATCAGGCTAACAGACCGTCCCGTCACAGGCGATCTGCCGGGCTGTAAACCCCACGCCCACCCCGGTTCAGAACGTGAGTGCAGATCATGGTCGTGCTCACGTCCTTGTGCCCCAGGAGTTCCTGAACCGTCCTGATGTCCTAGCCATCCTCAAGTAAGTGCGCAGCAAACGAGTGCCGGATGCCCGGGCAGCAGGGTTAGGCGGGGATGTCGGCTTCAGGCTCAGGCCACTCGCTCACCTCGAGCGGCGCCTTCTGAAACTTTTCCCTCCTGGCTTCGTTTCCGGTCGCATCCCGGTAAATCAGCTCGTCCGTCTCCAGGTCGTATTCGGGGATCGCAGCGTCTTTCCACATTGTCAGGAAGTACTGATAAACGATGGCGTAAAGGCTCCCGGGATTCTGGTCGTGCTCGAACATGTACTCGGGCATAGCCTGGACATCCAGGCCGGCGTGGTAGTGCTGCACCCAGGCGTAATCGCCCAGCACGGCGAGCTTCAAGAACGGTGCCTCCGGGTAGAGCTTGAGCTTCACATCTTTCTGGATCGCCTTGAGCCCCTTGAGAAAATCGACGGTCCGAGTTATCTGCCGCGTCAAGCTCTCCGGAGTAATGTCGGGATCGGGAATGCTCTTCGCGCGCACGCTCGCTCCCTCGCTGTGCGGATTGAGGAGCAGGATTCTCGCCGTACGGCAGTTCTGTATCACGTTGTGCAGGTCTCCCCTCGGGTCCATAAAGGTTCGGAACCCGGTTGACCCGATCAGCATGACGTCCCGTCGAAGGCCCTGCGTATCCTTCAGGTTCTTGACCCGTCTCCGTGCGAGGAGCCGTCGGCTGGAGGGGAAATAGGCCAGCCGCGCCCCCCGTGCCATCCTGGCGAGCTTCCTGTCCTCCCAGCTTCGCCATACGTAATGGAAAAAGAGGATGAGCAAGATCGCGACCGCTATTTCGAGGGATATGAGGAAGACCCGCTCGTTCTCGATGAGCGACCAGTAATCGAGAAACTTCTGGGCGATAAAACCGACAACATAGGGGAGAGACAGTGCGGCCCCGGCGCTCAGGGCGACCACGAGAACGTGGTACAGGAGCGTCGCCGGGCCCTTTAAGACGCGCGCCGCGCTCGCAAGAAGACGATGCCACATACACCGGGCGGCCGTTACGACGTGCCGCGAACAGCCCTGGTTCCAGGATGGTCACTCATCCGGCGGGCAAGGGGAAAGAAGGCTCAGGAAAAGATGGTCAGGAGAAGATAATAAGAGCCGTAACGAGCAGAAACGCGATGTTTGCTCCTGCCGTGTCGCCAGCGCCGACGATCCGATCGCAGAGGGAGGCGATGAGCCGGATTTGCGCGTCACCCAGCGTGAAGATTTTCTCTCTCGCCTTTTCGGGCAGCGTGTGACCATCGACCTTGTTCTCCAGGACCACGAGAATCTTGAAGATGTTGGCTTGCCGATTTGTTCCCGCAAGGGCGAGGCCGCTTGCAGGGCGGGAACTCGGCGCGGCGACAGCGAGGGATGAGCTGGAGATGACGCTCGCGACGAACAAGACCACGGCCACTATCGTTGAAAGGCTTAGGAATCTTCTCGGATTCGCTCTCATGCTCGGTGGCGTCCCTTTTGGGCGGACGACGAAGCGGGGTCTCCCCTGTGGAATCCTTAACGTTGCAACTATCCCTCCCTCAGAGGGGCGGGGGAATCGGGTAAACCCCTGAATCGAGCCGAGAAAATCCCCTGAGGCAAAAACTCAACACCCCAGCCAGACGACATTCGGCGAGCTGAGGGCCTGGATCTCGAAGTGCAGGCGGCGGGCGCCCGGTGATCCGGGCCACTAGCGTCCGTTCGAGCGCCCACCCACCCCTTCGGGGCGGGTACCCGGCCGGCGCAACCTGTAGTTCGGGGGGGGAGGTATCGGAGGGGGCCGTCGAGGCCCCCTCCGACTGTCTAGGGCTTGTGGGCGCTCAGCTCGAGGCCCGAAGGCTCGAGCGCCCGCATCTTCTCCACCAGCCCCTCGTAGGAGGCGGTCTGAATGACCCGGTTGAACTGGGCGCGGTAGATGCTCACGAAGCTGACCCCCTCGACGAGGACATCATAGACCGCCCACCGTGAGCCCACCAGGTGGAGCCGGTAGTCGACCGGGATCTCGTCCCTCTGCCCTCTGACGATCCTGGACCGGACCGTGGCGAACTGCCCGTCTACGGTCTCGCCGGTATACACGATCCGCTCCCAGGAGTAGTTCTCGATCTTGACCAGGTAAGACCGTTCCAAGAGATCAGTAAAGAGGCGCACGAACTCTTCGCGCTCCTGAGGGGTCCGGCTGCTCCAGTGCCGCGCCAGGGCGCGCCGGGCCATCTCGGGAAAGTCGAAGAGCCGCGTGGCAATCCGCCGGATCTCCTGACGACGCTGTTCGGCGGCGGGGCCCGCCGGGCCCGAGTCCTGCACCACGGCTCGAAGCTGCTCCACGGCGCCGCGGACGGCCTCCGTCGGGCCGGGCAGAGATGCGGCGCCCACGGCGAGAAGGAGCCACGCTGCCAGAGCCCTCTCCACGGTTACCCTCCCTCAGGGAGAACGGGGTCGCCCAAACCTTCACCCGGAGCACCCGGGACGGTACCCGGAGCAGAAGTTGCAACCTCAACGTTAGGCGACGCCTCGGGCGGGGGCAATCAGGGAAACCCCGGAATCCAGGGACGGAAACTCCCCCTAACGAAAAGGGACGAGAGCCCTCCGGCCCCACTTACCACCACGACCACACCTCGACCCGGACGTACCGCGCGAGCTTCCGCGTCAGGAGATCGACGATCCGCCGATCTCCGGCAAAGATCTTGGCGTTACCCGTCATCTCGGGTCTGAGCAGGCCGGTGGCATTGTCGATCTCGGTGGTTACACGGAAGACTTTCCCTTGCCAGGCTTCGGTCTCCGGCTTCGCGGCGGGCGCAATCTCCGTGACGGTGCCGACGAAGCTCTTCTCCGGGAAGCCGCGGGCCCTCAGGACCACCCGCTGTCCAACCTTCACGTCGCCGATGTCCTTCTCCGAGACCGCGATCTCCGCCTTTATCGTCTTCAGCTCGTGGACCTCGGCGATCAGGTCCCCCTTCTTCACGTGTTGTCCGATCTTCTCCTTGAGCTTGGGAGTCATGACGATGCCGCTGATGGGGCTCACCACGCGCACGCGCTCGAGCTGCTCCAAGAGGTAGCGCCGGTGCGCTTCCAGGCGCGACCTCCGCCCGCGCGACTTCGATCTCTTCCGATCGGCTCCCCGCCAGCAGGAGCTTCAGCTTCGCGTCCGCCTCCTCGGCCTCCTTCTGCGCGACGGCCAGCTCCTTTCGTACCTCCGCGAGGTCATCGGAGAGGATCACGCCGACTTCGGCCTGCGCGGTCTCCACCTCCTTCTCCCGCACGACGACCCGCTCCTGAGCTTCTTCCAGCTGCTTCCGCGCGATGAGGTCCTCGGCAAACAACTTTGAGGACCTGTCCAGGTCGTTCCGCGCGTACCTGAGCCGCTCGTCAGCCTTGGCGAGGTCGGCCTTCGCCCGGGAGAGCCGGCTCGCGCGTACCTGTGCGGCCTCTTCGTATCGCCGTCGCGCGTGCTTCCCCTTCGTTGCCGCCGTCTCCACGGCTTTCCGTTGTAGCGCGATCTCCTCCGGCCTGGGCCCGGCGCTGAGCATCTTCAGCTTTGCCCGCTTCTCGTCGATCTCTGCCTCGAGCTTTCGAAGCTCAGCGCGGTACTCCCGGTCGGCGAGGCGCGCGATCGGGTCACCCCTCCGCACCAGCGCCCCCTCATCCGCATAGATCTCCTCGATGAGCCCCTCGACTTCTGCCCGGATGTCCGCATTGTGGATGGGGAGGACGGTAAGCTCCCCCCCGATCCGGAGCTCCATGCGGACGAGGAAGATGGCGGCGAGGCCCGCGGCGAGGCAAACGAGGAGCGCTACCGGCCGCACCTTCGAAGCCAGCCGGCCCCGCGAGCGCCTGACCACGCCGGGCACTTTCCCGAGCGCCTTCTTGAGCGGATTGCGGAACATGAGCGCGAGCAGTCCTGTGAAAAGGAAGAAACCGACCCCCTGATAACGGTTGAGCAAAAAGCTGCCAAACGCGAACGCAACGTACCCGAGGAGCCAGACCGAATAGGTCCCGGCCAGCAGGCCGTAGGCGAGGTAGATCCGGCGCTCTCGAGGGGTCGCATCCTGAGCGTCCTGGCGCGCCGACCCCCACAGCCGTCCAGTCAGCGCGCGGAGGTAACCGAACGCCCTCGCCCTCAGGTTCGGGATCCCCAGAAAGTCGCTCAGGAGGTAGTAGCCGTCCAGCTTGATCAGGGGGTTGAGGTTGAAGAAGAGCTTGATCCCGGACGTGGCCATCACGACCAGCGCCACCGAGCTGAGCCAGCTCCCAGGCTCCGTCACGCGCCAGGTGAGGGTGGCGAGAGCCCACAGGAGGAGCTCGAAGTAGGGTCCAGCGAACGTCACCCAGAGCCGCCTGGACTTCTCCGGGAAGAGCCAAGCGTCGCTCACGTTCGAGTAGAAGGCGGGCTGGAAGTAGATGAGCAGGAAGCCCATCTCGTGGACGTGGCCGCCGAACCGCTTGCAGGTCAGGCAGTGGGCGAACTCGTGGATCACGGTGACGGCCAGAATCGTGACCCAGGCCAACACGAGGGCCTCGACGCCGAACAGGCGGACGAGGTCGCGGCCGACCTCGCCCCGGCTGGCCACGGCGATGCCGAGCCCCAGGAGAATGACGGCGGCGGAGAACCAGAGGAAGTGGGGAGTGAAGAGGGCCGACCTGGTGTAGAATCAGATCAGTCTCGAACCCGGCCTCGGGACCGTCCGAGCGTCGCGTGCTCGCGCGCACACCCTGGAAGGGAGGATGCCATGGTCTTCACGGTCGCGTTTTCCCACAAGCCCGCCGATTGTCCCGCCGCTCACAAGGAGCAGATGGAAGGGTTCACGCGCCTGGTGGCGCCCGACAGCCTCAGGGGGCGCGGGATCCGGCTCCTCGAGGGGTACGTGGACAAGCTCTGACTGACGCCCACGGAGAAAGGTCATTTCTCCTACTTCGTCTTCGAAGCCGACAGCGAGCAGAAGATCCGCGACCTCTTCAAGCCGGCGGAAGTCGACCTCCGGACCGTGGAGCGCTGGAGCGACCTCACGAAGGCCGCGCCGAAGTAGCATGCCGGGGCGGCCAACTCGTTCCGTCCGCCGCTTCGTCGTTCACGAGCACAAGGCGTCGCGGCTCCACTACGACTTCCGCCTCGAGATGGGCGGGGTCCTCAAATCGTGGGCAATCCCCAAAGGCCCGTCCATGAACCCCGCCGACAAGCGCCTCGCGGTGATGGTCCCCGACCACCCGATCAAGTACATCGACTTCGAGGGGATCATCCCGCCGGGGAGCTACGGCGCCGGCCCGGTGGTGGTCTGGGATCACGGCGTCTACGAGCCGGTCGAGGGCGAAGACCCCGAAGCTCAGCTAAAAGCCGGCAAGCTCGCCTTCGTCCTGAAGGGGAAGAAGCTGGCGGGGGGGTTCGCCCTCGCGCGCTTTGCGCGGGGCACCGGCAAGGAATGGCTCCTGATGAAGAAGAAGGACGCCCGGGCCGATCCGGCGTGGACGCTCACGACCGACCTCACGCCGCAGCGCCTCAAGCGCCTGACCGTGAAAATTCCGCCCTGCGACTCCGCCTAGGACCATCGGAGGGGGCCTCGACGGCCCCCTCCGAGGCCTCCCCCAAGAAATCGGTTGCGCGGGCGAAGCCCGCGCTCGAAGGGCATTACCCCGACGCGCTCCTCGCGTCGCCGTTCTATAACGGCAGGTGGATGGCCTCGCCGGAGCGGGCGCTCCGGATCACCGCCTCGGTGAACTCCATGTACCGGACGCCGTCCTCGAAGCTGGTGCGGGTCACCCGCTCCTTCCCACGGATCGCGTTGACGAACTCCTCCTCGACCCGCCAGCGGCCCCGCTTCGCCTCGGGGACGGCCAGCTCCTCGAGCGCCGTGCTCCCCCGCCTGCCGCCGGAGAGCCTGAGCTCCGCCGTGTCCAGCCTCAGCGTCCCTTCGCTGCCGAAGAGCCACACCTCGTTCGTCCGCGCGAGACCGGTCACCCCGCTGAAGCAGAGGCGGGCGAGCCCGCCGCAGGCCAGGTCGGCGACGACCTCCGCGTGGTCGGGCACCGTGACCGCGCGCAGCACCCCGCTCGCGTCCTTTCGCCGGGGAACGCAGAGCTTCGTCATCGCCATCACGCGCCGGGCCGGCCCCACCCAGCGCATCATCGCCTCGTACCAGATGCCGAGCGTCAGCGTGTTGAAGCCGGAGAGATCGGCGTCGTGCCTCCAGTGGAGCGCGCCGTCCCGGTCCGCGAAGCCGGCCTGCATCGCCCTCACCTCAACCGCCAGGACATCGCCCAGGTAGCCGTCGGCGATCAGCTCCTGGATCGCGCGGTCCACGGCGAGCGTGTGGGGAGCCGGCACCACCTGCGTCACGAGGTGGGGACGCCGGCGGGCCGCCGCGAGCATTGCCCGGGCCTCCGCCGCGTTCATCGCCATCCGCGCCTCGCACAGGACGTGCTTGCCGTTTTCCAGCGCCGCCAGGGTGACGGGGCAGTGCATGTAGGGCCACGTCCCGATACAGATCGCATCCGTGTCGGCGGCCTCCACCAGCTCGAGCCAGTGGTCGTACACCTTGGGGATGCCAACCTCGGTGGCCGCGCGCTCCGCCGACTCCCGGCTGCGGTTGGCCACGCTGACCACTTCCACGCCGCCGATGGCCCGGAGCCCCGGGATATGCCTGAGGCGCGTGTTGGCTCCCGCGCCGACTATTCCCACACGGATCGTCTGGTTCTTCACGGCGAGGTCTCCTCGCTCTCGCGACGCCCGGCGCCGGGGCCAGGCTCAGGGCGTCTGGATACAGAAGAGAAAGATCAGCGGGCGGTCGATCGGGCTCCGGGCCCTCGGGTCAAGCTCGGTCAGGCAGCGGACACGCACCGGATCGTCGCTCCGGCCGACCTGACCTCCGGAGGCGCAGCCCGCCAGGACGAGGACGAGCAGCACGAGCAGCCACGCGCGGGCGCTCACGCCCTCATTGTCGCGCGCTCGCGCGGCCTCGTCCAGCCCCCTGCGGTGGTGGTGGAGGCTCCCTGTAGGGGCCCGCGAAGCGCCGCCCCCAACACGTGGGAGGCAAACTCTCTTCCCTTTTTCTTCGTCTCCCGCAGGTGGCGCCACCTAGGATGGAGGGCGTGTCACGACGAAGCCTCCTCCTCGCAGCCGCAGCAGCCCTGTTGCTCTCCGCCTGCGCGACAGCCCCGACAGGAACCTATTTCCCCGACCTGAGCGACCCGGACACGCAGAAGGTCTCGCAAGCGTTCTACCTGGCGGCCCTGGCCGCCGGGGACGATCCGAGCCGCTACAGCTTCGCGCGAGTCAGCGCCGACGAGGCCAGGATCTACAGCGACGCGGACGCCACCTTCTACGTGACCGACGGCCTCGCGCGGCTTCCCGCCCCCGTGGTCGAGGCGGAGATCGCCCGCGAGGTGGCTCACGAGGTGCTGGGACACGCGGCGCGGCGGCGCGCGCTCTCCTGGTCCGTCACCGCCGGCTTCGTGGCACTCGGTATCGCCTTCCCCGGTGCGGGGCTCGCCGACTTCCTGGTGAACCCGCTGGTCGTGCGCGCGTTCTCCCGGGACCAGGTGAAGGCGGCCGACGCGAAGGCGGTCGAGATCCTGCGGGCCATGGGCCACGCGAGCCCGCGCCGGACGCTGGCCTCAGCGCTGGAGACGGTGACTGCTGTAAACGCGAAGAGCCCGCAGCCGGACGGTCTCTTAGCGAGCCACCCGCCCCTGGGCGAGCGCCTCGCGGCGCTCGAGCCGCTCGAGCCGTTCGCCTCCGCAGTCGCGGAAGCCTCCCCGGACAGCCGCTGACCTCCCCCTAGACCCTCGGAGGGGGGATCCGCCCCCCTTCCGAAGCCTCCCCCCGGAAGTTGCGCGGGCGAAGCCCGCGCTCTAAGGGCGTTACTCGGACGCGCTCCTGACGACGCGCGTCCCGGCCAGCCAGTCGTGGAGGCCACGCCGGTCGCGCGTGAGCATCACGCCGAGGAACCCGAGCCCGAGCGGGAGCACGGCGAGGCCCATCGCGACCCATCGCCAGGCTGCCCGGCCGTACCCGACGGCTGAGCCATCGCGGCCGACCACCTGGAGGCTCAGGAGCATCTTGCCGGGCGTCTGCCCGCAGCCGCCGACGAACGCCGTCCAGTACGTCGCGTGCAGGAGGACTCCCAGCGCGACCAGGACGGCGACAAAGACCGGGAGAGTCTCGAGGCTCGCGGGCCGGCGGCTCACCGAGAGGTAGATCGCGCCCCCCCACGCTCCCGCCAGAAGCCAGAGCCCGCCGAAGATCAGCTGGTCGAGCTGGAAGGCGAGCCAGCGCCTGAGCGCGGCTCCGGGGCGCGGTACCGCGCTCACTGGAGAGTAGTGCCCTTCGAGCGCGGGCTTCGCCCGCGCAACCAACTCGGGCCTCGCCTCGTGGCGGGCCTGCCTCCCGGCATGGCCGACGCCCCTCGGCTCGAAAATCCACTCGGGCCTCGCCTCGTGGCGGGCCTGCCTCCCGGCATGGCCGACGCCCCTCGGCTCGAACCACCATTCCTGGGGGAGGCCTCGGAG
>JACQWB010000207.1 GCA_016209385.1 Candidatus Rokuibacteriota bacterium | reverse complement strand
GAGGAGGGGTGCAAGAAGTGCCTCTCCTGCGGCTACAACGAGTGCTGAGTCTGCGTGTGTAAGAGCCCATGTATGAGAATTTAGACACTATAGGTTGACGAGAAGTCCTGTTAGTCTGGTGCCAGAAATGGCTCCGTCCAGACGTAAGAGAGCCGGCATGAGGGCATCAGAGAATGTGCGATGTTCAATGAAGTTATCTCGCCGAGTTGACTACCAACCCATTGTAGATTCGGGTGAAGGCCTGGAATAATATGACGAGCCGGCGGGTGAAAGAACAAATGTCGCTTTACGGGAGGGCGTTGAAACTTGCGGGGACTTTTCGCCAAGACGCCGAAGTGGTGCTTTATCATGGAGACTGCCTTGACCTTCTCGGGAAGCTGCCCGATGGCTTGGCAAAACTCATCGTCACGTCACCCCCATACAACATCGGGAAGCGGTACGAGCGACGGATGAAGCTGGACCAGTATCTGGACGGTCAGTCGAGGGTCATCAAAGAGTGCGCGCGAGTCCTCGCCGACGATGGCTCCATCTGCTGGCAAGTCGGGAACTTCGTGGATGACAACGAAATCATACCGCTCGACATTGCGCTCTGGCCGACGTTTCACAACCTCGGACTCAAGATGCGGAATCGGATCATTTGGCATTTTGAGCATGGTCTTCACTGCTCGCGCCGGTTCTCCGGACGGTATGAAACCATCGTCTGGTTCACGAAATCAGATGAGTACGTATTTAATCTTGATGCCGTTCGTATTCCGCAAAAGTACCCCGGAAAGAAATACTTCAAGGGACCAAAAGCCGGGCAGTATTCCTGTAACCCCTTAGGGAAAAACCCCGGTGATCTTTGGATCATCCCAAACGTCAAACATAATCACGTGGAAAAAACCATTCATCCGTGCCAATTCCCCGTGGAACTCATCGAGCGTCTCGTGCTGTCGATGACCCGACCAGGTGACTGGGTGCTGGATCCCTACATGGGAGTTGGCACAACGGCCGTGGCCGCGATTCGCCAAGGCAGGAAGGGTATCGGGGCGGAACTGGTCGAGGATTACATTACTGTGGCCCGCGAGCGCATTCGCGCAGCGCATGCGGGGACGCTCCGAACCCGCCCGATGGAGCGGCCCGTGTATCGACCAAGCGGGCGAGAGAAAGTCGCGCAAAGACCGCTTCCCCAGCGTCCGAGCCAGTGAAGATCGCTGCATTACATTCCCACCTGAACGGGCATGAGTGGCTCCTTGTCCACGAGAAGAAGATTTGGCAAGAGATTGTGTTTACGATCAGGAGCATCGACGCCACGAAATACAAGACCAAGGTGAGCGACGAGCGGACGATGAAGGGCAGGCTGCTGTATGCCCCCATCGAACTCAATAAGGCATTTGAGACGCGGCTGGAAAAGGCCGGGTGGCGTGAGAGCCGGACGAGCTACTGGGTGACGGACGATTACCGGCTGATCCGCAAGACCATGTTCCTTCCCGCGCCAGAGCAGAGAGGGCTAATCGAGAAAGCGGGGAAGCGGGCTATTTTCTCTTACAACCAAACCGACTTCGTGAAGAACCGAGTGGCGGTAGAAGTCCAGATGGGTAAGTACGCGTTCATTGCCTATGACCTGTTCGTGAAACATCTCGCCTTCTTCGTAGGGGATGCCATTGACGTAGGCGTTGAAATCCTGCCCATGAAAGCCATGCAGGAGGAAATGTCCTCTGGGCCTGGCTACTACGAAGGGGCGCTGTACGACATTGCGCGCCAGGGGCGAGGCGTCCCGCCGGTTCCGCTCGTACTGATCGGGATCGAGCCGTGAAAACCCGGTCAAAATAGCCCATTACCCGCAATTACCACTACCCATAAACGGGAGGAGTCCATACTCGCCGGCGGTAGCTACCAGGAAGTGGCGCGCTGGCTCCATAACTTCGTGCTCTCTCACGCCAAGCGCGAGAGCCCGCGGGTCGAGGGGGTCGTCGAGGCCGAGGAGGAGCGCGAGGGGAAGTCCTACGGTGTCCGCCTGCGCCTGGGCGATCGCCTACTCCCGCCTCCGGATCAGCCCCCGCTCGAGCTGACGTACCAGGAAGTCGCGGAGGGGAAAGCGAGCTTCGCCTGGTGCGAGGCCCTGGCCGGGCGGATCCGGGGCCTGGCGCGTGAGCTTCTCGACACCCAGCCCGGTCAACCCTCGAAGTCAGCCTGACGCCTCCCGTGAGCGCCACCCGTTCCCTTCGCTGGGTCGCGCCCGGGGACCTGAACGCGTTCTTTGGCCTGGCCCTGGACAACATGACGAACCTCGTTGTCCTGAGCGGCCTCCTCGTTGGCCTCTTCAAGTTCCCCGCCGACCTGGTCCTCTTCAGCATGATCCCGGGCACGGCCGCCGGAGTCCTGGTCGGCGATCTGGCCTATTCCTGGCTCGCCATCAGGCTCATGAAGAAGACCGGTCGTGACGACGTGACGGCGATGCCGTTCGGGATCGACACGCCGTCGCTCTTCGGCGTCGTCTTCGGGGTCCTGGGTCCGGTGATGCTCCTGACGAAGGATCCCGTCCTCGCCTGGAAGGTCGGGATGGGGGTCACGGTGGCGATGGGGGTCGTGAAGCTGGTCCTGGCGTTCGCCGGGGACTGGGTACGCCGGATCGTTCCGAGGGCCGGCCTCCTCGGCTCGATCGCGGGCGTGGCGATCCTCCTCATCGCCTTCCTCCCGTCGCTCAAGGTCTTTGGCGATCCTCTGGTCGGGCTCGTTGCGCTGATCCTGGTCCTGGTCACGCTGGTGGGCAGGCAGCGGCTCCCGTGGGGGATCCCGGGAGCCTTTGCCGCTGTGGTGGCGGGCGCGCTGATCTTCTGGGGGCGGGACGTCGTCGGCTGGGGCGGGGCGGCGCACGCTGTCGGGGAGGGCGCGGGCTTTCGCCTGGCGTTCCCGTGGCCGACCCTCGCCTGGCTCGGCGCAACGGACCTGACGCTCGGGTATCTCTCCGTCGCGGTCCCGTTCGCCATCGCGACGGTGGTCGGAGGCATCGACAATACGGAGAGCGCCATCGCCGCGGGCGACGAGTACCGGACCCGGGACATCCTGCTGACCGAGGCGGTCGCGACGGTCATCGCCGGCCTTTGTGGCGGAGTGATCCAGAACACCCCGTACATCGGCCACCCGGCCTACAAGGCGATGGGCGCCCGGGCCGGCTACACCGTGGCCACGGCGCTCCTGATCGGCGTGGGCTCGGCGGTCGGCGTGATCTCCTTCCTGGTGGGCTGGCTCCCCGAGGCCGCGGTCGCGCCGATCCTCATCTTCATCGGCCTCGAGATCACAGCCCAGGCCTTCATCGCGAGCCCGGCCCGCCACGCCCCGGCCGTGGCGGTGGCGTTCCTGCCGGTGGTGGCTGACCTGGTCCTGATCGAGGCGAACAGCTTCCTCTCGAGCGTCGGCAAGAGCGGCGCCGATCTGAGCGGCGACGCCGGGACGACCTACCAGACGCTCCTGGTGCTCGGGAACGGCTTCGTCCTGACCGCACTCCTCTGGGGCTCCGCCCTCGCCTGGATCATCGACCGCCGCCTCCAGCTCGCCGGGCTCACCTTCGCGCTGGCGAGCGTCGGGACGCTCTTCGGCCTCATCCACTCGCCGCTCCCTACCGGCGCCCTCTTCCTCCCCTGGGCGCTCGACTCCCCCTGGCCAGGGACCCTCGCCGGCGCCTACGGGGTGATCGCGAGCCTCTGCTGGGTCCTCGGTCTTGGGCGTCAGGGCGGGTAGGCGCCCGATCCACGAGAAGCGATTTGTCTGGCAGGGCATTCTCGGGTAGACTGGGGAGTGACTTTGAGAAAATTCTCACAAAAGCGCCAGGGACGCTAGAACCTCTATGGCCGAGCGACACGCGGGGACCGTGGTCTACAGGCGAGACCTCTCGCCGATCCTGGCGATCTTTCGTCTGCTTCCTCAGCCCGGAAGCCAGTTCCCCGACTTCAAGGCCGGCCAGTACATCGCGCTGCGCCGCGACGACTGCAAGCTGACGAAGAAGGTAACCCTGGCCGGGGGCGGGATCGACTACGTGGCCGACCTTGACGCCGACGGGAACCCGAAGCGGGGACCTGTGACGCACTCGTACTCGATCGCCTCGGCCCCCTTCGAGACGCGCCAGCACGCCTGCCTCGAGCTCTACGTCGTCCTGGAGACCGACCGCCACGGGAATCCCGGGCGGCTCACGGAGTCCTTCTGGCGGATCGACCCGAAGGGCGACAACGCGATCACGTACGTCAACCGGATCGTCGGTGACTTCACGCTGGACAAGCGCGCGGCCGGCTTCCGGAGTGTGGTGCTGGTGGGGACCGGGACCGGCCTGGCGCCATTCGTCTCGATGGTCAAGCAGCTCCACTTCGAGGCGAGCCAGGGCACAACCGATGGGGTGAGCTACACGCTGCTTCACACGAACAGGACGTACGCCGAGCTGGCTTACCACGACGAGCTTCTCGCCATTGAGGCCTCGCGGCTCTTCGATTTTGTCTACATACCTTCGGTGAGCCGACCGTCGGCCCGTGACGCGGGAGATCCGAAGATGGGGCTGGGGCGCGCGAACAATCTCCTGCGCTTCATTTTCGAAATGCCCCTGAAGGAGGAGGAGGCGCTGCAGGCGGCGCTGGCGAACGGGGCAGACGTCTCCGCGGCGAAGGCGGCGTTCGCGCAGGCGGTGAGGCCCCGGCTGCCCGACCAGCTGTCCCCGCAGGAGTTGCAGGAGCGCTTCCGCCCGTCGTCCACCGTGATCCTGACGTGCGGGAACGCCATGCTCATGGAGGACGTGAAGTACGTCGCCGACAAGAACGGGATCCAGTTCGAGAAGGAGGACTGGTGATTCCGAAAAATCACTTGACCACCGGTCCGGCGGGGTGCTACACACCCGGGGATGCGAATAGATCGCCCAGGCAGACCGTCGGAACGGTCGAGCGGCGCGTGGCGGAGCGTCATGCGCCCTTACAGGAAGGAGGCACCATGATCGCGCGTCGGCGTCCATTCCAGGTGGGGGCGGTCGCGCTGGCGATCCTGTGCGCGGTCGCGCTCGGGACGGCCGGGCGGGCCCAGGAGAAGTGGAAGGCCCCGGCCGAGGCCAAGCAGCTCAAGAACCCCCTGCCCAAGTCGGACAAGGTTCTCGCCCAGGCCAAGAAGGTCTTCGAGACCAACTGCGTGGCCTGCCATGGCCCGAAGGGCCTGGGGGACGGCCCGGCCGCTGCGGCGTTGCCCGTCAAGCCGGCGAACTGGACCGCCGCGGCTACCCAGGCAGAGAGCGACGGCGAGCTGTTCTGGAAGATCTCGAACGGGCGCGGCCCGATGCCACCCTGGAAGCACCTGCCGGAAAACGACCGCTGGGCGATGGTGCAATTCATCCGCACCCTCAAGAAGTAGCTTCCCGGACTCGGGGATGCCCTCCGGGTCCAAGGAGGGGCGTTTTGTTCTTCGGGTGCGCGGCGGTGCCGACCCGGTACAGGTGCTTGACTTTCGCGACCTGACGCTCGTATGGTGTAGGGACTCTGCCACCGGCCGCGCTTAGGAGCCAGGCCCCGATCGGGGAGGACCTGGGATGGAGCAAGAGAGGACGGAACGTCCGCTCTGGGAGGACCTCAGCGAGATCAGCCGCACCCTCGACTCCCTCCGCGAGCGTATCCAGCGCCTGCAGCGACCCGATCCCAATGAGGTTGCCACCCGCGAGACCCCCTCTGCGATCCCGCGGGTGGATGTGGGGCAACCCCTTGTCGAGCCCCAGCAGGCGGCGCTGGCGCCGTTCCACGAGATCCTGTCAATCCCGTTCTCCGGTCCGGAGCCGGCCGAGGTGTGTAGCCTGGCCGTCGATCGCCTCATGCGGCTGCTCCTGCTGGACCGGGCCGTCATTTTCCTCCTCGACCCGGACCAGGAGCGGCTTGTCGCGCGGGCGGCGCGCGGCTTCCGCGCCGACGACCTGATCGAGTGCTCCATCCTGCCGGGCGAGGGGCTTACGGGCCGGGGCTTTCGCGAGGGACGGCCCCTCACCTACGACACCCCGCTGGGCGAGAGTCCTACCGATCCGTTCATCTTCCGCTTCCCGGTGCGCAACGCCCTGGCGCTCCCGATCCGCGCCGAGGGCGAGGTCGTCGGGGTCCTCTTCGCCGGCCGGCGCGGGCGGCCGGCGCCGTTCACGCTCGAGGACCTCCAGCTGGCGAGCGTCATCGCCGACCGGGTGGGGACCGCTCTAGCCCATCGCCGGCTTATCGAGCGGCTCGGCGGGCAGGTCAACCGGCTGAAGGAGCTGGTGGAGCTGTCGGCCCGGACCAGCGTGCGGAACGACATCCAAGAGATCCTCGCGATCGCCTGCGAGACCGGGTGCCGGCTTCTCCGGCTGCGGGCGGCGGCGATTGCGCTCCTGACCGAGGGCGGCAACGTCACCGTCAGAGCGAGCCACGGCTTCTCGGAGGAGACGATCGAGCGCTGGCGTGCGGACACGCGCAGCGGCGTGACCGGCGAACTGTTCAGGGACCAGCAGCTCGTGGTCTGCCCGGACCTGCACGGACGTCCCGACGACCCCGCGCTGAAGGGGCTCGGGATCCGGGCACTCGTCGCCGTGCCGCTCCGGAGCCGCGGGATGCTGGTCGGCTGCTTCTACCTCGCCGATTCCCGCGTGAGGGAGTTCGCGCCCGACGAGGTTGAAGCGGCCCAGCTCCTGTCGGCGCTGGTGGGGCTCGCGATCGAGAACGGGCAGCTGTACGGCGAGGTGCGCCAGGCCTTTGACGAGATCACGGCGGCGCAGGACAGGCTGGTCCGGATCGAGAAGGCGCGGGCGCTGAGCGCCATGGCGGGCGGGGTGGCGCACGAGTTCAACAACATCCTGGCCATCATTCTCGGCAAGGCTCAGCTCATCCTGGAGCGGACGACTGAAGGCCACCTGCGTGAGGACGTCGGGGTCATCGCGGAGGCGGCCTGGCGCGCCGCCGACCTGATCCGGCGCCTCCAGGGGTTCGCCGCGACGCGGACGGTGGAGGAGCCGTTCCTCCTGGACCTCGACACCACGGTTCAGGAAGCTGTCGCCCTCACCCGGCCGCGCTGGAAGGACGAGGCTGAGGCCCAGGGGCTCAGGGTCGAGGTGGTCACCGACCTGGCCGAGGGCGCCCCGGTGTTCGGCAACCCGGTCGAGCTCAGGGAGATGCTGGTCAACCTGATCCTGAACGCGCTCGACGCGATGCCGCACGGTGGCCGCCTGACGCTCACCACGCGGCAGCGCGGCGACCAGATCGTGCTCTCGATCAGGGACACCGGCACGGGGATGAGCGAGACCGTCAAGCGCCAGCTCTTCGACCCGTTCTTCACGACCCGCTCGCCGCAGCGGACCGGGCTCGGCCTGTCGGTGGTCCACGGCGTCGTGACGCGCCACCGCGCGTCGATCGCCGTGGAGAGCCGCGAGGGCGAGGGCACCACTTTCACGATCTCGTTCTCGAGGGCGCGGGAGCTGCACCCGCCGTCCGTCCCGATGCTGGTGCCTGCCGAGCAGGCGCCACCGGCTCCCGCCCGGGTGCTGGTCATCGAGGACGAGGAGCACATCTGCCGGGTGCTCGTGTCGGTCCTCGGTGCGGCCGGCCACACCGTGGACAGCGCTCCGGACGGCGTCGAGGGGCTTTCCCGGTTCGAGGCCGGAGTCTACGACGTGGTCATCACCGACCTCTCCATGCCGGGGCAGTCGGGCCTCGAGGTGACCCGGGCGGTGAAGCAGAAGGCCCCTGGCACCCCCGTGATCCTCATCACGGGGTGGGGCGACTTCCTGGACCCCGACAGGATTCGGGAGAGCGGGGTGGACCTCACGCTCTTCAAGCCGTTTCGGAACGACCAGGTGCTGAGCGTCCTGGCAGATGCCCTGCGGCTCCGGCGGCCGGCCGAGTAGAAGCCGGCCCCTCCGGCGCGGCTGGCCGGGCCGTCCCGCCTCCCCGTCCCGCGTCGATCACCGCGCTTCGTCGTGACCCGCCTCGCCTCGATCGACCTCGGGACCAACACCATCCGCCTGCTCGTCGCGGAGGTGGCTGACGATCGGAGCTGGCGGCCTGTGCTCCAGGCCCAGGCGCTGGCCCGTCTGGGCGAGGGGCTTCGCGCCGGCGGCGGGCTCAGCGAGACGGCCATGGCGCGCGCCCTTGAGGCCGTGGCCACGTTCTGCGGTCAGGCTCGCGCGGCCGGCGCCGAGCAGATCCTGATCGTCGGCACCAGCGCCCTCAGAGACGCCGCCAACCGGCCCGCGTTCCTCGATCGCGTGCGAGCCGCGACCGGCCGCGAGGTTCGGGTGGTGACCGGCGAGGAGGAGGCACGCCTGACCCTGCTCGGGGCGCTCCACGGGCTGCCGGTGCTCGCCGGATCCCTTCTCGTCTTCGACATCGGCGGCGGGAGCACCGAGTTCATCCTCGCGCGGAACCGGGAGCTCAGCCGGGCGCGCAGCCTGGCACTCGGTGTCGTGTCGCTCGCCGAGCGATACCGGACCGCCGAGCCGGTGGACCGTGCGCGGTACGCGGAGCTGGACCACGAGGTCCGCACCCGGCTCGCCGGGGGGCTCGATGATCTTCTGACGGGGTCGCGGCCCGATCACCTCGTCGGGACCGCGGGGACGGTCACGACGCTGGCCGCCCTGGACCAGGCCCTCGCCGTCTACGATCCGGCGAAGGTCCATGGTTACCGTCTCTCGCGCTCACGGATCCAGACGCTGCTCGTGACCCTCGCGGCGCTCCCAGCCCACGCCCGGGCGAGCATGCCCGGGCTCGAGCCCGGCCGGGCTGACCTGATCATCCCCGGCATCGCGATCTGTCTGGCCGCCCTGGACGCCTTCGGCTCCGACGCGGTCATCGTCAGCGACTTCGGGCTCCGCGAGGGAATCCTGATCGAGCACCTGTCGTGCTCGGCGCATTGACCGCGCCTCGGGCGCGGTGCTACGGTGGGTTATGCTCCGGCGGCTCCTCCTGCGCTTGTCGGAACGACGCGCGCTCGGCGACGCCCTCGACCGACTTCCGCTCACGCGGCGCCTGGTGCGGCGGTTCGTCGCGGGAACGCGCCCTGAGGAGGCCTTGGGCGTGATCGACCGGGTCACCGCCGAGGGGCTCCTGTCCGCGGTCACGTACCTCGGTGAGAACGTCCGGAGCGCCGAGGAAGCGCGCGCGGCCGCGGGCGTGTATCTGGAGCTGGTCGACGAGATCAAGCGGCGGAACCTCCCGTGCGCGCCCTCCCTCAAGCTAACCCACATGGGGCTGGACCTGTCGGAGGCGCTGTGCCTGGAGAACGTCGAGCGGGTCCTCGATCGGGGCCAGGCGGCCGGGATCCGGGTCTGGATCGACATGGAATCGTCCGCCTACACGGAGCGGACGCTGGCGATCCACGAGCGGCTGAGGCGCAGGTTCAGCAACGTGGCCTGCGTGATCCAGACCTACCTCCGCCGGAGCGAGGCCGACGTGCGGCGGCTGATCGCGCTCGGCGCGACGGTCCGGCTGTGCAAGGGCGCCTACCGCGAGCCGCCCGAGCTGGCCTTTCCTGACAAACGGGACGTGGACGCCAACTACGCCCGCCTCCTTGATCTGCTCCTCTCGCCGGAGGTGATCCGGCAAGGGGTCTACCCGGCCTTCGCCACCCACGACGAGCGGCTGATCGGCTGCGTCATCGAACGGGCGCGGAGGCTCGGGATCGCGCCGGAAGCGTTCGAGATCCAGATGCTGTACGGGATCCGCCACGACCTGCACGCCCCGATCCGGCGGCAGGGCGCGCGCCTGCGGCTCCTTGTGCCCTTCGGGGAGGAGTGGTACGGCTACTTCGTGAGGCGGCTGGCGGAGCGTCCCGCGAACCTGCTCTTCCTTCTCAAGCACGTGGTGCGCCGGTGAGAGTCAGACGTCTCCTCTCGGTCGTGGACTACCACACCGAGGGGGAACCGATGCGGATTGTCGTGGGGGGCGCCCCGGCCATCCCGGGCGCCACCCCGCTCGCGCGGAGCGATTTCGTGGACCGGAACCTCCGGGACTTGCTGGGCTTCGTCCTCTACGAGCCGCGGGGTCACCGGGCGATGTGCGGGGCCATCCTCACCGAGCCGATCTCGCCAGAGGCCCAGGCGGGCGTGATCTTCATCGAGCCCTCCGGCTGCGTCCACATGTGCGGCCACGGGGCGATCGCCATCGCCTCGATGCTCGTCGAGATGGGTCGGGTCGTGGCCTGCGAGCCCACGACCGAGCTCACGCTGGAGACGGCAGCCGGGCTCGTCCGCTGCCGGGTCGCGGTTGAGGGGGGGGAAGCGGTCAGCGCGACGTTTCAAAACGTGCCGGCCTTCGCCTGTCTCACCGACGCCAAGGTGGAGGTCTCCGGCCTCGGGACGGTTCCCTTCGATTTGGCCTACGGCGGGCACTTCTACGCGATGGTTCCCGCCTCGGCCGTCGGCCTCTCGCTGACGCCGGCCGACGCCGAGAGGATCGTCGAGGTGGGCGAAGCGATCCGGCTCCAGATCGAGCGCGAGGTTCCGCTGGTGCACCCCGAGCAGCCCCAGGCGAGGGGACTCCTCTACGTCCAGTTCTTCGAGCCCGCGGTCCGGGCGGGCGTGAACTTCAAGAACACCGTCGTGGTCTCGCCGCTCGGCCTCGACCGCTCGCCGTGCGGGACGGGCACGTCGGCGCGGATGGCTAGCCTCCATGCGCGGGGCGAGCTCGCGCTGATGGAGCCGTTCGTCCACGAGTCCATTCTGGGGACGCTCTTCACCGGCCGGGTCGTCGCGATCAGCCAGGTGGGCCCGTACCCGGCGGTGGTCCCCGAGATCACCGGCCGCGCCTTCCTCACCGGGCTCGCCACGCTCGTCCTCGAGCCCGACGACCCGTTCCCGGGCGGCTTCCTCCTCTAGCACAATCGGAGGGGGCCCGGGCACCCACGCCGGAGG
>JACQWB010000206.1 GCA_016209385.1 Candidatus Rokuibacteriota bacterium | reverse complement strand
GATACTACGACTGCCCCCTTTGGTCCTCCTTTCACCAAATGGGTGCACGACTTGTCAGGTCTGGTGCGGCGTTGGGCTCCTTAGAGCGTTTTTAGGGTCTCGAGCCCCTCCCTCGTGGGGGCCGCGCGGGTCTGGTAGCATAGGCTCATGTCCCGCCGTGCCGGCCTGCGCGCCCACCCCGTTCTCCTCGCGGCTGGCTTGCTCCTGGGCCTCGGCGTCGTGGTTGTTCTGCTCGGGATCCTCTTCATCGGCCGCGACGAGCGGCGCGCCGGGCGGATCTTCTCCGCGATCCTCAGCGAGCGGCTCGGGCATCCCGTCCGGATCACCCGCGTCGCGACCGACGGGACCAGCTATCTGACCCTGGCGGGAATCCGGGTGCCGCCTTCCGGCCCGTGGACCAGCGAGCTGACGATCCGGGAGATCCGCGTGGAGGGGCGGCTGCTCCGGCTCCTCGTGAGCCCCGGCGGCCAGCACCTCCGGGTCCGAGTTGTCTCCACCTCGCTCACGGTCGAGCAGGCCGCGGCGCCGGCCGCGTTGCCGACGGGCGCCGCGCTCGAGCAGCTCCGTGGCTTCGTGACCCGGCTCCTCCACTGGCCAGCCAGCGGGGCGTTCACGCTCTCGGGCGGCGAGCTCAAGGTCCACGGGCAGCTCACCCGCTTCGACCTCGCCGGGGAAAAGTCGGGTGACGGCCGGCTGGCGCTCCGCCTCACTGCCGGGTCGGAGTCGGGCCCGGCGCTGGTCATCGCGGGCGCCGGATCGGTGACGGGAGATGTCCTGGAGCTCAGGCTCACGGCGAACGGCGATCCCCGCGCTCTGGGTGGCCTCTGGCCGGCGGCGCTCGCGGTGACCAGGGAGCTTTCGGGCGAGGCGACGCTCAGGCTTCCCGGGTCGGGTCGGCTGGAGCTGGCCGGCCAGGTCACCCTCACGCCGACTGGTGCGGCGCCGCCGCTGACCGTCTCGGCGTCAGCCTCTTACGTTCCCGATGACGGCCGCCTGGACCTCCCGCGCCTCTCGGTCGGCTGGGGAGCCTCCCTCGCGCTCGATGGATCGGGCCAGCTCTCGGGCCTGATGGCTGCTCCGCGCCTCGCGCTGGCCGTTCGGGGTGCCGTGGAAGGAACCGAGGTCCGCGGGTCGCTCGAGCTCGACGCCGGAGAGCGCACGGCGAGGTCAGTAGTCCATGTGGGCGAGGCTCGCCTGCAGCGCTGGTTCGCGCGCTTCGCTGTCGCCGATCGGCTACCCCGGGACCTGGCCGGAGAGGTCGCTGGCGGCCGGGTCGCCGCGGAAGTCGCATGGGCCGAGGGTCCCGCCCTCCGGTCGGCACACCTCGCCGCGCGTTTTGAGCGGGCCGTCGTGGCGTGGGGACAGGTCCAGCTCGGGGCGCCGGTGCTCGAGCTGGTGGTGACCGTTTCGCCCGCTGGAGACGGCAAGATGCTGGCCGAGAGCTCCATCGCCGCGCGGGCCCTGGACGCCCGGCTGGCCGGCGCCGTTCATCGGCTCGCCGGGCAGGCACAGCTCCGGTTTCAGCTTCCCGGCTCGGCGCCGTGGCGCGGGCTCGGCGCCCCCGACCGCGTCGGCCTCACGCTGTCCGGCCCCGGCGGCCCCGCGATCGTGGAGGCGAGCGCGTCCGCCACGGGCGAAGGCTCGTTCGTCGAGCGGCAGTACACGCTCCAGATCTCCGTCCCGGATCTCGGTCGGCTGCCTCGGTTCGTCCCCGGGCTCAGCTACGCCCTGAGCGGGTCCGGCCGCCTCGACGGTCGGCTCGCATGGTCCCAGGCTGGCGCGCCCCGGTTCCGGGGCGAGGCGCAGGTCCGGATCCCGCAGGCGTCCTTCCCGGGGCTCGGCGCAGAGCTGACCGGCCTGGCGGGGAATATCCCGGTCTGGCACGGCGTCGAGGGGACGGTGCCGCCGGGCACCGTGACAGTGGAGTCGCTCACGGCGTACGGGCTGGCGTTCGAGCGCTTTTCGAGTCCCGCCCGGCTCCAGGACGGCGTCGTGAATCTGCCCGAGACCACGTATGCCCACTACGGCGGGACGGGCGCCGGCTGGATCCAGGCGGACCTCGGGGACCCCTCGCTTCCCATCCGCTTCCGCTTCGAGGGGTCCGGCGTGGACGTGGCCCGCTTCTTCGCCGAGTCGGGATTCCAGGCCGCGCGCGTTACCGGCCGGGCGCGCTATGTGGTCGGCCTAATCCACAGCCGCGCCTTCGGCGTCGAGGTCGCCGGCCAGTTCCAAGTCGAGCCCCCCGGCGGCGTCGTCTCCATCGACGTTCTCAAGAACCTGCTGGTGGGCGCGCCCGAGGATCCCCTCGGGGTGGTGCGGAAGACCCTCGAGGGGCTCGGCGAATTCCGCTACAAGTCGCTCGAGGGCCAGCTCTACATGGACCAGCGCGAGACGCGGCTCTCGCTGAGCCTTCAGGGGCGAGAGCGGCTGGGGATCTTTCCGCCCAAGATCCGCGCCATCAACATCGAGAACCTCCCGCTCTCGAGAGTGATGAGGATCCTGGGCGCGCAGACGAGGAGGGATCGCTGATGACGTTCAGGCGGATGACATCGAGCGGGGGCCGGCTCGCCCTCGCGCTGGGGCTCCTTACCGGATGCCTCGCCGTGACCATCAACGTGACGTTTCCACAGGAGAAGATCGAAAAGGCGGCCTCGAGCATCGAGGACCTGGTGCGCGGCGGGAAAGAGGGGCCGCCGGTCAAGCCTCCGCCCGCCAAGGAGGAGAAGCGGGGCGACCATCCCGGCTTCCGCCGGACGCTCGGCTGGCTCGCTCCGACTCCGGCCGAGGCCCAGGTGCCCGAGCTCCGGACGCGTACCCCCGAGGTGATGGCGTCCATCGAGTCGCGCCGCCAGCGTTTCCCCCAGGTCCAACAGTGGAAGGAGCGCGGGTGCCTCGGGGAGAACGCTCAGGGGTTACTCGAGGCTCGGCCAGGGCAGGGGTGCGCGTCGGAGGTCGCGGCGCTGATCGCCGCGGAGAACCGCGATCGGATGACGCTCTACCGGACTCTGCTCCAGCAGAACAACATGCCGCCGGCAGACCTCGCGCGGGTCCAGGCCGCCTTCGCCAAGGTGAACCGCGAGAGGGCAGCGCGGGGCGAGTGGATCCAGACCGAGGACGGCCGGTGGGTCCGCAAATGAGGGAGGCTTCGGTGGACTACAACGACATCCTCTACGAGGTGCGGGAGCAGATCGCGCGGATCACGATCAATCGTCCCAAGCAGTACAACGCGTTCACCGGCGAGACGCTCAAGGAGATGACCCTGGCCGTGGAGGCGGCGGGCGTCGACGAGGAGGTGGGGGTCATCGTGCTGACCGGTGCCGGTGACAAGGCCTTCTGCGCCGGCGGGGACGTGAACTGGGAAAAGGAAGGCGGGCTCAGGCGGCAGGTGCTGGAGCCCTTCTTCTTCCACGTCACGCTCTGCCGCTGCCCGAAGCCGGTCATCGCGCGCGTGAACGGCTACGCCATCGGAGCCGGCAACCACATCGCCTACTTCTGCGACTTCACGATCGCCGCCGAGCACGCCATTTTCGGCCAGAACGGGCCGCGCGTCGGAAGCCCGGCGGGCGGGGCCATCGTGAGCTACCTGACCCGGGTGGTCGGGGCCAAGCGCGCTCGCGAGATCTGGATGCTCTGCCGTCGGTACACCGCGCGTCAGGCGCTGGAAATGGGGTTGGTCAACACGGTGGTCCCCTACGAGAAGCTCGACGCGGAGGTGGACCGGTGGTGCCAGGAGCTGCTGGCGCTCTCTCCGACCTGCCTCAGGATCCTCAAGGCCTCCTTCGTGGAGGAATTCAACTACCTCTTGGGGCAGGGGGACCAGTTCCGCCGCTACATCACGACGCGCGAGTTCTGGGAAGAGGAACAGCAGGAAGGGGCGCGGGCCTTTCTCGAGAAGCGGCCACCGGACTTCTCGCGGTTCCGCCGGCGGCCCAAGTAGTGCCAGACGTCGGGGAGGAGAGCATGAAACTCAAGGATCGGGTGGCGGTGGTGACGGCGGCGGCGGGGGCCGGGATCGGCCAGGCCGTGGCGCGGAAGTTCGCGGGGGAGGGGGCGCACGTCGTGATCTCCGACGCCCACGCCAAACGCGTTCAGGAGGTAGCGGCCAAGGTGCGTGAGGACTACGGCTGCGAGGTGCCGGCCTTCACGGTGGACGTCCGGCAGAAGGACCAGATCGAGAGCATGGTCCAGGCGACGGTGGAGCGCTTCGGCCGGATCGACATCCTCTTCAACAACGCGGGCATCAACAAGCTCGAGCCCGTATGGGAGATGACGGACGAGACCTGGAACCTGGTCCTGGGGGTCTGCCTCACCGGGACCTTCTACGCGGCACGCGCGGTGCTGCCCCACATGATCAAGCAGGGGAACGGCGTCATCATCAACATGGCCTCGGTGGCGGGCTGGATCGCCTCCGGCGTCGGCCAGGCCCACTACTGCGCCGCCAAGGCCGGGGTCATGGCCTTCACGCGCTCGGTGGCCGCGGAGGCGGGCAAGTACGGCGTCCGCGCCAACGCGATCGCGCCGGGCGTGATCTACAACGAGTTCCTCAACCGGATTTACCCACCCGGCTACTTCGAGGAGCGCAAGCGGCAGGCGATTCTGGGACGGCTGGGCGAGCCGGCTGACGTGGCGAACCTCGCGCTCTTCCTCGCCTCCGACGACTCCGCGTACATCACGGGCGAGGTCTTCTGCATCTCCGGCGGCTCGACCGTGCGCGGGTGACCGAGCGTCTGACGACCGAATTGGCGAGGTAGCTCCGCACTGGCACGAGGGGTTTTGCGACCGGGTCCACCCCGAGAGCGAATTCCTCCAGGGTTACCGCGCCCAGAACAGCCGGTCCGCCGTTTGGCCCGATCAAGCAGACTATCGGCAGTTCCTGACCGTCAAGAGTGAGAAGAACTACGGTCAACGGCCACTCCTCCTCGCGCCCAGTGGCGAGCAGCACCCGTCGGTTGCCGACCGGTTGACAGTCCAATGTCTCGACTACGTCTCGGGGGAGCGTCATATACGTGGCGCCCGTGTCGACCAGGACTGAGACCATTCGGTTGCGTCCCGGCTCCCGCAGGTTTTTTACCGTCACTTCCACCGAGAAGGTTCCCATCGTCGACCTCTGCGTGGCTATTGTAGCATGCGCTCGTGAGCCGAATTTTTGTCTTGCCGCGCTACTCTTGCTGCGTGGAGACAGGGTAGGCGTGACGCTCGTGCCACCAGGCGGCGAGGGCGACGCAGGCGAGGCCCAGCGCCGCCCCACCCACCGCGTCTCCCGGCCAGTGAGCCCTGAGCACGATGCGGGCCAGGCCCACCAGCCCCACGAGCACGGCTGCGGCCAGCCAGAGGCCGATGCGCATTGGCCGGTTAGTTGCGGCCTTGCCACCGAGGTACGCCGCGAGAAAGAAGAACGCTGCGGCGGCCGTGACGTGGCCACTGGGGAATCCGAGCGAGCCTCCCTCGGGTCTGAGCCGCCCGACAACGGGTTTGACGAGATCCTCGAGCACCGGGGCGCCCACGAGAACGCTGATCCACAACCACCAGCGCCGGTGAGCGGGCCGGAGGACTAGCAGGAGGACGAGGGCAGCAGGGGCGAGCACCCACTTGTTGCCAAGCTGGTTGACCCACTGGAAAACCGCGACGATTCCTGGAGAGGCCCGGTCGACAATGGCCTGGTAGAGGTCCTGCTCCCCTGGGAGCTGGCCGGCAATGTAAACGAGCAGGGCCAGGGCCAGGAAGACCCCGGCGCTCACGAGAAAGGTTATTCTCCAGCGCCGGCCCCCTGCTACGGGTTGACGATCTGCGGCCTCCGCCAAGCGATCAGTAGCCTGACGTCGGTCTCGGCGCGGGCTGCGGTGCCCGCCTGATCACGCCGCAGGCGATCCGCCCGCCCGAGTTGCCGGTCGGGTCGGTGACGTCGTCGTCGGGGTTGGCGTGGATCACCAGGGCGCTGCCGTCGGCGTCGAAGAGGGAGGTCGGCCCCGAAGCGAGCGTGACGAGCTTCGTCACGTATTCGAACCGTCCGGTCCCGTCTGCAGCGACCTCGAGGTTTGGCAGGTCGCCGGCGTGGGGCCCGGCGGGGTTCTTCAGACCGTGCTTCTTGCCGCCGGGATTGAAGTGGCCGCCGGCGGTCGTGAACTCCGGAGGATCGCACTTTCCCACCGCGTGGAGGTGCGTGCCGTGCCTGCCCGCCGGGATGCCGCGGACCTGGGCCACGATACGGACACCGTTCCCGTCCTCCCAGAAGCTGGCGGACCCCACCGTTTCGCCCTTGGCGTTTCTCAGCTCCGCCGTCGCCAGCGGGCTCCCGAACTGCATGGCGGCGCATCCGCTCAGCATCACTCCCGCAACGAAGAGCCAGAGCCATTTCATGCGGTTTCCTCCCTGTGCGCGGCCCGAGCGCTACCTCGGCCGGAGCGCCATGCCGTGGGGCGCCTTCCCCACCGGGATGGCCTTCACCTGGGTGTGGGTCCTCACGTCGATGACCGTGACCACGCCGGCCCAGCGGTTCGTCACGAAGGCGTAGCGGCCGCTCGGCTCCATGACCACGAGGTCGGGGTAGCCTGGCTGGGGGGTCGTGGCCACGACGCGCTCATCGGCGGTCCGCACGACGACGAGCTTGTTCGCCTTGCGGAGGGTCGTGTAGAGAAACTGGCCGTCTAGGGTGAGGACGGCCTCGTGGACGATGCCGGGCAGGGCGATCGCCCCTGTCGCCGTGTTCGTGGCGGTGTCCACCTTGACCACGTTCCGTTCCTCGCCGGCTGCCGCGTAGAGCCAGCGCTGGTCGGCGGTGAGGGCTAGCCCCATGGCATTCCCCCCGGTCCACACCGTGTGGGTGATCCTGCGCGAAGCGGTGTCGATGACGCTCACGTTGCCGGCGGTTTCGCTCGACACGTAAAAGGTCTTGCCGTCCCGCGTGAAGACGCCGTGGGCCGGCCAGGTCGGGACCTCGATCCGCCCGTCCACCCGTTCGGCCTTGAGGTCGTAGACGATGACCTCATCAACGTCGCCCCAGTCCAGCACGTAGCAGTACCTGCCGTCAGGGGAGAACGCGAGATTGTATGGGTTCTGGCCGGCGCGGATTCGTTTGACCACGCGTCCGGCGTCAGCGTCGAGGACCCCGATGTCGTGGCTCTTGTCGTAGACGACCCAGGCGGTTTTGCCGTCCGGGTGGAAGGCGATGCGGTTGGGCTTCCCCTTGCCCACGGGGATGGTCTGGGTCACCTCGAACGTGTTCGTGTCGATGACCGAGATGGAGTCGGACTTCGTGTTCGTCACATAGAGGGCCGCGCCCCAGCCTGGCGTCGTCCAGGCGAGCCATGCGAGTCCGACGGCGAGTCCGCAGGCCGCGGCCCTAATGAGCCTTGCCACCGTGCTGTTCCGTAGGGGAGCTGCTCCCCCTTGATCTGTGGCGGCTGAAGCACTCCAGCTCGATGTACACCTTCCTGCCTTCCGCCGGGTTGCCCTGCGGCACGCTGTACCGCCAGTGTGCCGGGATCCCTCCCTGCGCTCCTTTCCGCAAAGCGTGAGCATGCAGACTCCTCCGCGTGCCGGACTTCGGACCGCCCGTGACGCGCCACTCCCGCGGGGTATGCTACCTTTTTCTCATGGAACCCTCAAGGCGATTCGAACGCCTCCGGGCCGTCTTCTTCGACGCCGGCAACACGCTCCTGCAGATCAACTACGCGGCCATCGTCGAGCAACTCACCCTGCGCGGGATCGGGAGAACGCCTGAGGAGGTCGGCCGGGCCGAGCACCGGGCTCGGGTCAGGCTCGACCCCCACCTGGCGCCCGGAGCCTCGACCGAGAGCCAGTCCGTGGCCGGCTACTACTTCCGCTACCTCCTGGAGGAGCTCGGGATCACCGATCCCGCGACGAGCCGCGCCCTCGCCGAGTGGCGCCGCAGCTATAACCTGCCGGTCGGGCTGTGGAACCAGGCGGACCCCGAAGCTGAGAAAGTCCTCCGCCGGCTCCGCGCCGAGGGCGTGACTACGGGAGTCGTCTCCAACTCCAACGGCTCGGTGCAGGGGATCCTGGAGGAGCTGGGGCTCTTCCGCCATCTGGACTTCGTCCTGGACTCGGCCGTCGTCGGCGTGGAGAAGCCTGACCCGAGGATCTTCAGGCTCGCCCTCGATGCTGCCCGGGTCGCCCCCGCGGAAGCGGTCTACATCGGGGACCTCTACT